>CAYPQR010000158.1:0-6876 GCA_964412865.1 uncultured Intrasporangiaceae bacterium | reverse complement strand
GATCACGGCCACACGCCGATGGTGTGAACTAGACCATGTGACTCGTGATGCAACCTTCCGCGACGTCGGGCGTCCTCCCTTATATGACAGCCTTGGCCCTGCAACGAAGCGGCACAGCCGTGTCGACGCGGACCGAGGGGGATCTGTCGAGTGAGACGTCGAGAGCAGCGCCCGTGAGCGACGATGCGATCGACCTGGCCGCACTGTATGAGGCGCACCATCTGCAGATGGTGCGCCTGGCACGCCTGCTCGTCGACGACCTGGCGACCGCCGAGGACGTCGTCCAGGACGCCTTCTTGGGTATGCACCGCAAGCAGAGCGGGCTGCGAGACCCCGGCGCCGCCGTCGGATACCTGCGGCGCGCGGTGGTCAACCAGGCGCGCTCCACGCTGCGGCGCCGCCGCACCGTGCGCGAGCACCTCAAGGTCGCCGAGCCCGACGTCGGCCCGCCGGCGGACGCCGATGTCCTCCTCGCCGAGGAGCATCAGGAAGTGCTCCGGGCGGTCAATGCGCTGCCGCGCCGGCAGCGGGAGGTGCTCGTGCTCCGCTACTGGTCGGATCTGTCCGAGGCGGAGATCGCCGACGCCCTCGGCATCAGCAAGGGCACGGTGAAGTCGCAGGCCAGCAGGGCGCTGGCCTCGCTGTCGCAGACGATCGGAGGTGAACACGATGAGTGACGACATGGAGCGCAGGCTGCGCGAGGCGTTCGAGGCCAAGGCCTCCCAGATCACGCCCGGCATGCTGGACGCCGAGCGCGAGCGTGAGTTCGCGCGGGCGGCCGCCGCCGGCCCACGCCGCAGGCACCGCGCTCTCGCGCTGGCCGGCCTCGGCACGGCGGCCGCGGTCGCGGCGGCCGTCACCGTCGGAGTCATCGCCACCGACCACCGGGCGGCACCACGCCCCGCCCTGGCCGTGACCACACACCGGACGACCTCGCCTGCAGAGAAGCCCACGGCGACCATGCCGCAGCCCACCGAGCGCCCGAGCACCGAGCACACGGTCTCGACGCCGTCGGCTCCCCCGTCCTCGACGGCCACCACGGCGCCCTCGACGGCACCGGCCACACCACAGCGCACGCAGAGCGCTCCCTCCACACCGCCGCCCGCGACGACGACCGAGGCGCCGACGAGTGAGACCGAGACACCGCCGACCGCGGCCGGGTCGGAGCCCTCGCCGTCCGAGGTCGACGGCAACTACTACCTGCGCGGCACCCTGCGCGAGGCCGCCGGCGTGGCGTACCTGCCGCTGCCCGGCAGCACCCCGACCTACATCGAGGACGAAACCGGCAGGACGACGCGCCTGAGCACCAAGGATTGTGCCGCGATCCTCGACTACTGGAACACGCAGATGCCGTCGGAGGGCTGGACACGATCCTCCGACACGAAGTGGGTGGCTCCGAGCGGTGACGCCTGGGCCTTCACCGACGGCACCTCCGGCGCCTGCACGATCCAGATCAGCGCCGGCCCGTAGGTGCGGCGCCTCGGCTGAAGGCCACCAAGACCGGCCCGACGGGGGAGGCCGAAAGGACGGGGGTTCGGGCGCACCACCCGAACCCCCGTCCAGCCCTCCGGGGAGGCACCAGACTCGCCCGGGCTCGCCGAGCGGCGCCGGCCCGCCACCCGGCCGGGCGTCCTATGGTGGAGACTCCGAAGGCGTGAAAGGGGTCATCGCATGGCCGTCCAGCCATACAGCGCCACACTCGGTCTCGCGGAGCGGAAGCAGGCGTGGACCGACCTGGCGGAGCGCGAGTTCGACGTGCTCGTCATCGGCGGAGGCGTCACGGGGGCCGGCGCCGCGCTCGACGCGACCACCCGCGGCCTGCGCACGGCGATGGTGGAGGCCCGCGACTTCGCCAGTGGCACGTCGTCGCGCAGCAGCAAGCTCTTCCACGGCGGCCTGAGATATCTGGAGCAGATGAACTTCGGCCTCGTCGCGGAGGCGCTGAAGGAGCGCGAGCTGATGCTCACCTCGCTCGCCCCTCATCTGGTGCACCCCGTGGCCTTCCTCTATCCCCTGTCGCACCGAGCGTGGGAGCGTCCGTATGTCGCCACGGGGCTGGCCATGTATGACCAGATGGGCGGCGCCCGCTCCGTGCCGCGGCAGAAGCACCTCACCCGCGGTGGCGCGCTGAAGCTCTTCCCGGGGCTGAAGGCCGAGTCGATGGTGGGCGCGGTCCGCTACTACGACGCTCAGGCGGACGATGCCCGGCACACGATGACGGTCGCGCGCACCGCTGCGCACTACGGCGCGGTCGTGCGCACCTCCACCGAGGTGATCGAGATCCTCAAGGAGGCCGACCGGGTCATCGGGGCGGTCGTCCGCGACGTGGAGACCGGAGAGACCGCGTCGGTGCGCGCGAAGGTGGTCATCAACGCGACCGGTGTGTGGACCGACGACATCCAGGCGCTCTCCGGCGGGCGGGGGCGGTTCCGGGTGCGCGCCTCCAAGGGCATCCACATCCTGGTCCCCCGCGACCGCATCGCCGGCGAGGTCGGCCTGATCCTGCGCACCGAGAAGTCCGTGCTCTTCGTGATCCCGTGGGGCCAGCAATGGCTGATCGGCACGACCGACACCGACTGGGCCTACGACCTGGCGCATCCCGCCGCGACCGCCGCCGACATCGAATACCTGCTCGAGCACGTCAATCGTGCACTCGCGGTGCCGCTCACCAAGGACGACATCCTCGGCGTCTATGCGGGGCTGCGGCCGCTGCTCGCCGGCGAGAGCGAGGACACCAGTCAGCTGTCGCGGGAGCACGCCGTCGCCAGGCCGTGCCCGGGGATGGTGTCGGTCGCGGGCGGCAAATACACGACCTACCGCGTCATGGCGCAGGATGCCGTCGACGCGACCCAGGAGGACCTCGGCGAGATCCGGCCGTCGGTGACCGACCGGGTGCCGCTGATCGGCGCCGACGGTTATGCCGCGATGGTCAACCTCAAACACGAGCTCGCGGCCGACTCGGGGCTGCAGCCGTGGCGCATCGAGCATCTACTGGGCCGCTACGGCTCCAAGCTGCACGAGCTGCTCGGCCTGGCCGACGACGACCCGAGTCTGCTGGAGCCGGTCACCGGTGCCGAGAACTACCTGCGCGTCGAGTTGCTGTATGCGGTGACTCACGAGGGCGCCCTGCATCTCACCGACGTGCTCGCACGACGCACCCGCATGTCGATCGAGACCCGGCATCGCGGTGTCGACTCCGCGATGGAGGCGGCGCGCATCATCGCGCCGGTGCTCGGGTGGGACGAGCAGCGCGTCACCGACGAGGTCGACGGCTACTGCGAGCGGGTGCGTGCCGAGCGCGCGTCGCAGGAGCTGGACGACGATGCGGCGAGCGACGCGACACGCCGCAAGGCTCCGGACGAGCGCCGAGGTCTGCGCCAGGTGACGGCGACCCGGTGACCGGGCAATGACGCAATAGCGTGACGAACCGTCAACACCCGGGTGCGATCGCTCGGGGTGTTGACGGTTTCCGACGTTATTGCGTGACTGCGACTCAGCCGGCGGCCGGTGCCGCGGCCGCCAAGGTGTCGGGGCCGAAGACTTCGTAGTGGATGTGGGCCGGCGGCAGACCCTTTTTCGTCAGCAGGCTGCGCACGCTACCCATGAACGGCATGGGTCCGCACAGGTATGCCTGCGCATCCGGCGTGATGGGCACGTCGTCGAGTTCGATGAGCCCGCGGCGCATACGCGCGCCCACCGGGCGGGAGCCGAGATCCTCATACCAGTGGAAGAGCCTGGCGTGCGGGATCCGATCGACCAGTTCGGACAGTTCGCGCCGGTGTGCGTGCTGAGCCGGTGACTGGTCGGCGTGCAGCACGGTCACCTCGCGGCCGGTCTCGCCGCGCGCGAGGTAATGCAGCATGCCGATGATGGGGGTGCAGCCGATCCCGGCCGAGGCCAGCACGAGTGGGTCGTCCCGCTCGTCGAGCACGAGATCTCCGTATGGCAGCGAGCATGCCAGGGTGTCTCCTTCAAACACGTTGTGGTGCAAGAAGTTCGAGACCTCACCTGCCGGCACGGACACCCCGTCGTGCGTCGTCGCCGGGACGGCTTTCACGGTGATCGTCCACATGCTGCTGTCACGCGCGCCGGTGAGGCTGTATTGCCGGATCTGGTGAGCGCCGTCCGGCAGGCCGACCTGCACGGAAATGTATTGGCCCGGCAGCGCTTTCGGTAGTGGCAGGCCATCGGGATGCGCGAGACCGAACGCGACCGTGGCCGGCGACTGCTGATGCCGTTCGCGCACGACCAACTCACGCCATACGTCGCCCGGCGCGACGCCGAAGCGGGCATACAGCTCGTCCTCCAGACCGATCAGGCGGTCGGCAAGGTCCCAATAGACCTCGTCCCACGCGGCGACGACCTCGGGCGTCGCCGTGTCTCCGAGCACCTGCGCCAGCGCCTCGAACAGGTATTTGTGCACGATCGGGTATTGATCTCGGGTGATCCCCAGCGAGGCGTGCTTGTTGGCGACCCGCGCCAGGAGGCCGTCCGGACCCGAAGACCCCGCCCCGTCGACGAGCATCGACGCATAGGTCGTGATCGCGCCGGCGAGCGCCCGCTGCTGATCGCCCTGTGCCTGGTTGCCGCGATTGAACAGATCTCGCTCGAGATCGGGCCGAGCGGCGAACATTCGCTGATAGAAGTCCGATGCGACCTGTGAGATGGACGCATCGACGACGGGCAGACTGGAACGGACGATCTCGACAGCAGTAGCAGACAGCACTGGCACCCTCCCACAGGCGACGTCATGGCGTGGATACGGGCCGACCCCTGTGTGCACCTGATTCGACGGATCGTCCCGTTGACGAAGTGAGGCCAGTGTGCACCGCACGAGGTCATTTTCACAAATCGATCGTATTTACTCGTTGGTAGTTGAATCTGGTTGCACCACTATGGATTTCGTACTTCGGCGACACTGTTACGCAGCGCACACAGCACGTCCACGCAGTCCGCGAGACAATCGTGATATGGGACTGGTGTCGGTGGCCGCGATCGTGATCTTCGGCACGATCGGCCTGGGCGTCGTGCTCGGCATCGCCTGGCTGCTGACGTCGGCCCTGCAGAGCGACTCCGACCGCAGACGCGCGGCGCGAGCCCGGCGTGCACGGCGCCACGACGATTCGCCCTGAGGGCAGGCCCGTCGCGGCCTGTGCCGGACAGTCGAGCCACAGATTCCTCACAGACTCCTCCTGGCGTGTCCCTAGCCGTTCGGGATTGACTAGGGGTATGAGTCGGCCCACCAGCAACCTGAAACGCCCCGACGGCTCGCCCGTGCGGGTGCTCGTCGTCGACGACGAGACCAACCTCACCGATCTGCTCAGCATGGCGCTGCGCTACGAGGGCTGGGAGATCAAGAGCGCCACCACCGGCTCGTCCGCCGTGCGGACCGCCAAGGAGTTCCGGCCCGATGCGGTCGTGCTCGACATCATGCTCCCCGACTTCGACGGTATGGAGGTGCTGCGCCGGCTGCGCGACGACGACCCCACCCTCCCCGTGCTCTTCCTCACCGCCAAGGACGCCGTCGAGGACCGCGTCGCCGGGCTCACCGCCGGCGGCGACGACTACGTGACCAAACCCTTCAGCCTCGAGGAGGTCGTCGCACGCGTGCGAGCCCTACTGCGCCGGACCGTGGCGCTCACCCCGGACGAGTCCTCGATGCTGGTCGTCGGCGACCTCTCGCTCGACGAGGACAGTCACGAGGTGATGCGCGGTGGCGACGAGATCAACCTGACCGCCACCGAGTTCGAACTACTCCGCTATCTGATGCGCAATCCGAAGCGCGTGCTGTCCAAGGCACAGATCCTGGACCGGGTCTGGCACTACGACTTCGGCGGGCAGGCCAACGTCGTCGAGCTCTACATCTCCTACCTGCGCAAGAAGATCGACGCCGGCCGTGAGCCGATGATCCACACCATGCGCGGCGCCGGTTATGTGCTCAAACCGGCCTCCAACACGTGAGCCGAATCCTCCCCATCTCCCGGTGGACCCTTCGCACGAAGCTGGTCTGCTCGGTCCTCCTGCTCTTCGTCCTGGTGACGGCCGCCGTCGGGGTGCTCACCGTCCTGCGCCTGCAGACGACCCTCACCGGCCAGGTCGACGCCCAACTCGCGTCGACGGCCTCCACCATCGCCCCGGGCAGCGACGGCCCCGGTGGGCGGCTGCCCCCCGCACCGACCGTCGGCACCACCTCGATCCAGGTCACCATCACCGCCGACGGCTCCGTTGTCTACGCCTCCAGCCGGGGCCGCTACATCGCCCAGAACTTCGTATCGGGCTTCTCGGCCAAGCAGACCAGCCTCAGTGACCGCCAGATCGCCTCGTTGCGTCGCGCCGGTCTGAGCTCCACGCCGAAGGTCGTCGACATCGACCCGCTCGGCAGCTTCCGGATGATCGCGATCTCGCACAACATCCAGACCAAGAACCTCGACACGGGCCAGGTCTCCCCCAACACGCCGGTCATCACGATCATCGGCCTGCCGGTCGACGGCATCGACGCCGCCGTCCGCCGCATGACCCTCTCGGTCGCCCTGCTCTCGGCATCCGGCCTGATCCTGATGGGAGTCGCCGCAGCCGCCCTGATCCGCAGCAACCTGGAGCCGCTGCGGCGTGTCGCCGCCACCGCGACGCGCGTTTCGAAGCTGCCGCTCTCGAGCGGTCAGGTGCAGATGCACGAGCGGGTCCCGGCGAAGGACACCGACCCGCACACCGAGGTCGGGCAGGTGGGCGCGGCCCTCAACGGCATGCTCGACCACGTCGACAACGCGCTGACGGCCAGGCAGGCCAGCGAGACGAAGGTGCGCCAGTTCGTCGCCGACGCGAGCCACGAACTGCGCACCCCGCTCGCGTCCATCAAGGGGTATGCCGAGCTGTCCC
>CAYPQR010000157.1:0-6885 GCA_964412865.1 uncultured Intrasporangiaceae bacterium | reverse complement strand
GCCAGGTCGAGCTTGCCCGAGATCCACGAGAGCAACTCGAGCATGATCGCGTTGATGATGAAGGTGAAGAGCCCGAGCGTCACGATGAGGAAGGGCAACGAGAAGAACTTCACCACCGGCCGCACGATCGCGTTGATGACGCCGAAGATCAGCGCCACCACGATGATCGTGAAGATCCGGTCCCCGAGCGAGGTGCCTGGCTGGACGAGGGTCACGCCGGGCACCACGATCGCGGCCACCCAGAGGGCGACGGCGTTGATGCCGGTCTTGATCGCGAAGTCCTTCATGTCTCTATCCTGACAGAGCCGGGGGTGGCTGTGCTCTGTTACGCCTTAGAGTGGCCGGTATGACTGATCACACGGAGCCGGCCGACGTCGTCCGGCTGCGGAGCACTCTTGATGCCGTGCCGTCATACAAGGCGGGCAAGCCCGCGCCCGCACGCGAGGGCGTGACGACCTACAAGATCAGCTCCAACGAGAACCCCTACCCGCCGCTGCCGTCTGTGCTGAAGACGGTGCAGGCTGCCGCCGCCGGTATGAACCGATACCCCGACATGGGGATGGTGACGATGACCTCGGCGCTCGCGGAGGCGCTCGGTGTCGAGCCCACGCAGATCGCCGCGGGCACCGGCAGCGTCGGGGTGCTGGGCTCGCTGCTGCAGATCACCTGCGAGCCGGGCGATGAGGTCGTCTATGCGTGGCGGTCGTTCGAGGCCTACCCGATCGTGGTTGCGCTGGCGGGCGCCGCGTCGGTGCAGGTGCCACTCACCTCCGATGCCCGGCATGATCTCGACGCGATGGCGGAGGCGATCACCGACCGCACCCGCCTGGTGCTCGTCTGCACGCCGAACAATCCGACCGGACCGGCGGTGCATACCGACGAGTTGGAGGCGTTCCTCGCCAAGGTGCCGCCGGAGGTGCTGGTGGTGATCGATGAGGCCTACCTGGAGTTCGTGCGGGACGCCGATGCCCCCGACGCCCTCGAGGTCTTCCGCCGCCACGGCAACGTCTGCGTCCTGCGCACGTTCTCCAAGGCCTACGGGCTCGCCGGCCTGAGGGTCGGGTATGTCGTGGCGCACGAGCGGGTCGCCGACGCGGTGCGCAAGGCGTCGGTGCCCTTCGGTGTGTCCACGATCGCGCAGGAGGCCGCCGTGGCGAGCCTCGCGGCGTTCGACGAACTGCAGGAGCGGGTCGACGCGCTGGTCGAGGAGCGCACCCGCGTGCTGAACGGGCTGCGCGAGCAGGGCTGGCAGGTGCCCGACTCGCAGGCCAACTTCGTATGGCTGCCGCTCGGGGAGCAGACCCTCGAGTTCGCGAAGGCGGCCGAGGCGGCCGGTCTGGTGGTGCGGCCGTTCGCCGGCGACGGCGCGCGGTGCACGGTCGCCGAGACGGAGGCGAACGACCGCCTCCTCAAGGTCGCCGCGGAGTTCAAGGCCGCCCACTGACCCCTCGCCGAGAGGCATACCTGACCACCGAGAGGTCCACATAATATGTGGACCTCTCGGTGGTTTCGTATGCCTCTCGGCGGGTCAGGAGGTCAGGTCGGCGTCGGTGACCACCGGCTGCTTGCGTTCGGGCGTCTCTGGCGCGGTGCCGCCCGTCCCTTCGATGTCGATGTGGGGTGTGATCCGATCCAGCCAGCGCGGCATCCACCATGCGTGCTCACCCAGCACCGACATCGCTGCGGGCACGAACACCATGCGGATCACGCTGGCATCGATCAGCACCGCGACAGCCATGCCCACCGCGAGCATCTTGACCGTCGGGTCGGTGTCGAGCACGAAGCTGGTGAACACCACGACCATGATGGCGGCCGCCGTCGTGATGACTCGTGCGGTGCCGCCGATGCCGATCGCAACCGCACGATGCGAGTCGCCGGTCTTGATCCACGCCTCGTGCACCCGAGAGATCAGGAAGACCTCGTAGTCCATCGACAGGCCGAACACGATCGCGAACATCAGCATCGGCACGAACGCCGGGATCGGCAGGCTCTCCTCGATGCCGATCAGGCCCGACCCCCACTGCCACTGAAAGACCGCCACCATGACGCCGTATGCCGCGCCCACCGAGATCAGGTTGAGCACACCGGCTTTCGTGGCGATGACGACGGAGCGGAATGCGACGGTGAGCAGCACGAACGACAGTGCGACCACGGCGAGGATGAGCCACGGCATTCGCTGCGAGACCTTCTCGGTGAAGTCGACATATCCCGCCGTCGTGCCCGCGAGGTAGGTCTTGGCGTGCACGGAGGGCAGCACCGAATTGCGCAGATTGTCCACCAGATCCGATGTGGCAGAGTCCTGCGGCGATGTCTTGGGCACGACGGTCAGCACGGCCGTCGTCTGCGCCTTGTTGACCGATGGCTGGCTCACCGAGGCGACGTCGGCCGTCTTGCTCAGCGTGTTCTGCAGCCCGGACAGCAGGGTCTGGTCACTCTGGGATGACTGCTTGGGAAGCGACACCACGACACTGATCGGGCCGTTGGCGCCCGGGCCGAATCCCTTTGACACCAGGTCGTATGCACGCCGGCTGCTCTGCGTCGTCGGGTTGGTGCCGGCGTCCAGCTGGCCGAGGCGCAGGGAGAAGACCGGCACGATCAGCAGCCCCAGCACGGCGAGAGACGCCAGGGCCCACGGCCACGGCCGACCGCTCACCATCCGGCCCCAGCGCGCGAAGGCACTGCGTTCGTGAGCCTCGTCATCGACCGGGTGCGACCGGCGATAGCGCGCGATCGCACGCACATTGCGGCCGGCGACGCCCATGAATGCCGGCGTCAACGTCAGGGCGGCCAGGATCGTGACGGCGACGACGACCGCCGAGGCGGCGCCCATGGCGCCGACGAACGGGACACCCGAGACATACAGGCCGAGGATGGCGACGACGACCGTGCCGCCCGCCACCACCACGGCGCCGCCGGAGGTTGACGTCGCATCGCCCGCGGATTCGATGACGTCCATGTCGCGATCGACGTGTTCGCGGTGCCGGGCGACGAGGAAGAGACCGTAGTCGATCGCCACCCCCAGCCCGAGCAGCGTCGCCACCGTCGGGGCGGTGGTGGGGAAGTTCGCGGCCGCGGCGAGCAGACCGACCAGCGATAGCCCGGCGAGCACACTGAACAACGCCGAGACCAACGGAATGAGGGCTGCAGCGATGGACATGAACATGAACAGCAACAGCAGCAGCGCGCAGGTCAACCCGATGATCTCTGACGACTTGTCACTCGTCTGCTGGCCGATCTGCCCGGCACCCGCGCCGTATTCCACCTGAAGCCCAGCGGATCTCGCTGGAGCCACGGCCTTGTCCAGCTTCGCGAGGTAGTCCTTGCCGAGCGACGCCGGCACGACCCCGAACGACACGGTGCCATAGGCGATCGTGCCGCTCTTGGAGACGCGCGGGGGGTCGGTGGTCAGGGGGTTGGTCGTGGCGATCACGTGTGGAAGGCCGCTGACGTTCTTCATCGCCGTATCGACGGCGTCCGACGTGTCGGCGATGGTGCCGCCGTGGGCCTGGAAGACGATCTGCCCGGCATACCCGCCCTGGCTGGGGAATTCCTTCTGCAAGATCGAAAGTCCTTGCGACGACTGACTCCCGGGCACCGAGTAGTCATTGAAGAAGGTGCCGCCGAAGGCGGATCTCAGGCCCAGCAGGGCAAACAGGATGATCAGCCATCCGATGATCACTGCCCACCCGCGACGCGCGCAAGAGCGCCCGAGCCGACCCAGGAATTCATGCATGGGACACACCTCCCGAGGCCTCTCCTATGAAGGGGTCAGCTCATGGTCGGCCGGGCCGGACCTCGCTGTCCCTAGGGTTATTCCCTAGTCCTCACCCCTGGGTATGACGCGGCCCGCGAGCGGACGCAGCTGCCGCCTCGACCGGATACCGAGCTTGGCGAAGATGTTGCCCAGGTGGTATTCGACGCCCTTCACGCTCAGATACAGCTCGCGCGCCACCTCCCGGTTGGTCGCGCCCTCGGCGACGAGACGTGCGACGACCTGCTCGCGCGCCGTCAGCGAGTCCAGGTGCGCCAACGGCACGGGCGGCGACGGCGCCGCTCCCGCCGCGGCGAGTGCCGCGTCGCATGCGTCGCGGAACGGCACGGCGCCCAGCCTGACCAGCACCTGCCGGGCTGCGCGGATCGGCGCAAGAGCCCCCGAACCGCCGCTGGCGATCAGGAACCGGCCGTGCGCGAGCGCGAGCAGAGCATCGGCGAAGGTCTCGGGCGCCTCGATCCGGCCGGACACCTCGGCGTATGCGGCGCGTGCCCCCTCGACGTCGCCCAGGCGCTGCAGCGCGGCGGCGCGCACCCGAGCACGATCCGATTCGTCGACCCCGCCCCATCCGGCGGAGCAGGCCGGCGGCGCCAGTAGTGCCAGCGCCTCGCCGGCACGGTCCTGGTGGACGCGGGCCTCGGCGAGCCGACAGCGCCACGCCGCGAGATTCGGATGACGGGCCATGCCTCGACATCCGCCGTCCTCGAACGGGTGCAGCGCGGACGCGACCGTGTCCCAGTCGCCGGCTGCCCAGGCATGGTGGGCGTCGGCCAGCGCGGCATAGGCTCGCCCCTCGGCGACCGGACCGATGCCGATCGACGTCCGTGCCGCGTCGGCGTGCGCCGCGGCGTGCCGACGCTGCCCGGTCGCGGCATACAGCAGGGCACCGACCTGGTGGGCGTACGGCAGATGCCAGCCGTGCCCGAGATCCTCGCCCAGCGAGACGGCGACCTCGACGTGGCTCGCTGCGTCACTCCACGCGCCTTGACGGAACTCGGTCTCCGCGAGGGCTGCGTAGGCGAGCACCACGACGATGTCCGAGATCTGACTGCCTCTGCGCAGCCGGCGCTCGACCCTGCGCAGGTCGGTCAGCGCGTCCCGGTGTCCGCCCCAGCTTCGGATGACCCCGCGGGAGACCAGCAGCATGGTGTCGAACGGTGCTGGCCGGGACCGCATGGCATGCCTGTCGAGGAGGTCCAGCGAGGCGCCCACGTGGCCAGTGCGTGCCAGACTCCACGAGAGGCCTTCCAGGGCAAGGTAGTCCGCCGTCATGGGCCTGCGATCGATCGCCTGGACGAGCCTGCCGCATCCGATGCTGCGCCGGTCGTCGCCGAGCATCGAATACAGGTAGGCGCGCGCGGAGGTGATGCGTGCGAACAGCTCAGGGCGGTCTGCCGCGGATACGTGCTCGGACAACGCGGTCAGTTCGTCCGCGACATATCCGAGGTCCCCCAGCAGCAGGTCGAGCAGGGTGACGACGTAACGGCGGTCGAGGCTGTCGGGCAGGGCACGAACTCGGTCTGCGTATGCCTCGGCCGCGCCCACCTCGCCCGCGATCAGCAGCAGTTCGACGGCCCGCAGCAGGCATTCGTCGGCGTCCTCGGCGACCGGTTCGACCTCGGAGGCCAGCTCGAGATAGAACGCCGCCTGGGGGATCGCGCCGTCGGTCAGTTCTCTTGCGGCCGAGGTGCGAAGCTGTCTGGACAAGGCGGCGTCCATGTGGTCGGCGGCGGCGACGCGGTGACGCAGCGATGCCGAGCCGTCGAGCACTGCGGCGGCCGCTGTGTGCAGCGCACGCCGCTCCGGACCCGGCAGGTCCTCGTAGATCGCCGCACGGGTCAGCGCATGGACGAATTCGACCTGCCCGCCCAGACCGTCCGCGTCGATCCGCAGCAGATCCGCCGAGACCGCCTGCTCGGCGTCGGTCAGGGGGTCCCGCGTGCCGGTGACCGCGGCAACGATGCGCAGCGACGCGTGATTGCCGAGCACGGCAACCGCCTTCACCAGGCTCCGGGCCCGCGGGGGCAGAGTCTGCAGTCGCTCGAGCACGGTCACGGCGTATGAACGCGGCGCGGGCAGGTGATCCAGGTCGCGGATCAGCCGGTCGGCCGGGATCTCGGTCAGCATCGCATGGATGTAGAGCGGGTTGCCGCCGGTGTGTTCCCGCAGCCGCCTGCCGACCGCAGTCGTCACCGGGCAATCGTGGACCGCCGCGAGGTCACCCACCTGTGCGCTGGTGAGGCCGGGCAGTTCGACGACCTGGGCCAGCTCTGGGTCTGCGCACAGCCGCGCCCAGCCGGCACCCAGCTCGATCGGTGCCACGCGCGTCGAGGCCACGACCAGGATCGGGTCGTTGCGCAGACGTCGCAGCACGAAGAGCAACGCCGCCGCAGACCGGGTGTCGATCCAGTGCAGATCGTCGATGATCATCACGACGGGAGGTCCGTGCTCCAGCATTCCGAGGGCCGCCAGCAGTTCTGCGCCCACCGCGAGACTGTCGGCCGGACCCGCAGGATCGTGACCGGTCGGCGGCATCGACGCGAGCAGCTGCTCGACGACGCCGTAGTCGAGATCGATCTCGTGCTCGTCGCCGCTCGCCCAGATCACGCAGACGTCGCGCGACCCGCGCACGAAGGCCCGCAGCAGCGCGGTCTTGCCCATCCCCGGGTCGCCGCGGACGAGGACGAGTCGGGGATGCCCGTCACGCGCGTCCGCGAGTGCAGATGCCAGGGCCGCGAGTTGGTCGGTGCGGCCGACCAACTGCTCCGAGACATCACCACTCATGCGCGATCCGCTCACTCATCCAGGCATCGCACACGCTACGCCCGGGCCCCGGCCGGAGTCGGGTATTTCCCGTTCGTCCCGCCCGAGGGCGAAATTGCCGCATCGGCGGTCACGTGGAGGTCCGGATCCCCTGCCGATCTCGTTGAGGGGTGCGTCTGTCAACGAATGTAAAGACCGCAACGGCAAAAGACCGGTTGTGCGTACCGTCGTAGGTTCCGGGACAAGTTGTCACTTTCCATCGATCTGTCATCGGCGTGGCAACGTTCCAACTGATCGGTCAGTGGCGACAACTGGCCGGTGGCGCCGAGGAGTCCGGCTCAGCAGCGGGC
>CAYPQR010000156.1:0-6889 GCA_964412865.1 uncultured Intrasporangiaceae bacterium | reverse complement strand
GAGTGTGGTTCGGGGAGCGGTGGATCACCTCGATCTTCGATCTCTTCGAGGAGAACGTCCGGTATTTCCCCGCACTGCTGCCGATCACCACCGACGAGGATCCGCTGGCGGTGTTCGAAGCCGGCCAGGCGCCGCAGCTGTCGGAGCTGCGCCTGCACAACGGGACGGTCTATCGCTGGAACCGGCCCATCTACGACATCATCGATGGCCGACCCCATCTGCGGGTCGAGAACCGGGTGATGCCCGCCGGCCCGACGATCATCGACACGATGGCCAATTCGGCGTTCTACTACGGTGCGTTGCGCATGCTCGCCGAGGATGACCGGCCGGTCTGGACGAGGATGAGTTTCTCGGCGGCGGAGGCCAACTTCCGCGAATGCGCCCGGCGCGGCATCGAGTCGACCGTCTATTGGCCGGGGTATGGCGAGGTGCCCGCGGACGAGCTCGTGCTGCGACACCTGCTGCCGCTGGCGCACGAGGGTCTCGCCCGTTGGGGTGTCGCGCAGGAGGTGCGCGACCGCTATCTCGGCACCCTCGAGGAGAGGTGCCGCCGCCGGGTCAACGGTGCGTCGTGGCAGATCGCCTGCGTCGACGCCTTCGAATCGAAGGGGATGGACCGCTCGGAGGCGCTGCACGGCATGCTTGCGCGCTATCTGGAGGGGATGCACTCCAACGAGCCGGTCCACACCTGGGCGCTGCCGTGAACGGCAGGATCACTCCCGGGTCTGCCGGTTCCACACGTTGATGCACGGCTCGCGGTGATAGAAGCTGAGCAGGCACACGGCTCCCGCATCGAGCATCAGCTTCGCGCCGAAGCGCGGCTCCTCGCGCAGGAAGACCGAGGCCAGGATGCGCAGCGAATGCCCGTGAGCGACCAGAGCGACGTGGCCCTGGTCTAGCAACGGCACTGCGCGCGCCACGACGTGGCTGACGCGGGCCGCGACGTCCTCGACGTTCTCGCGGGGCGTCGTGCCCGCCACGACGCCGTCCTTGAAGATCTCCCACTCGTGCCCGAGCCGCTCACGGATCTGCGGCGTGCTGAGACCCTCGTAGCCGCCGTAGTCCCACTCGCGCAGGTCGTCGTCGATCTGTGGATCCACCAGTCCGGCCAGTTCCGCAGTGCGCCGCGCTCGTTGCAGCGGTGAGCAGAAGACGCCCGCGAACGACATGCCCTCGAGCAGCTTGCCCGCCCGGCGGGCGCACTCCTCACCCTCGGGCAACAGGGGCAGGTCGGTCGTGCCGGTGTGCAGCCCGTCGCGCGACCACTGCGTCTCGCCGTGGCGGATGAGGACCAGGCTGTTCCGGTGCTGTTGGAGACTCACGGCGACCACGCTAATGGCAGGCTGGAGGTATGACGACACAGGACTCCTACCGTGAGATCAGCCTCACCCGTGACGAGGCCGGAAAATTCACCGCGACGAAGCCCGACGGCAGCACGCTCGAGTTCGGCCGGGCGGACGGCTTGTTCACTCCGGTCGACCTGCTGCTCACCGCCATCGCCGGGTGCACGGCCATCGACGTCGACATCCTGACCACCCGCCGATCCGAACCCGAGACGTTCCGGGTGACCGCCGGAGGGGAGAAGCTGCGGGACGAGCAGGGCAACCACATGGGGCCGATCGACGTGACGTTCACGGTGCGTTTTCCCGAGGGTGATGCCGGTGACGCGGCGCGCGAGGTGCTGCCCGATGCGATCCGCCGCTCCAGCGAGCGCCTGTGCACGGTGAGCCGCACGGTCAAGCTGCCGACGCCGGTGACCATGCACGTGGACGATTGACGTGCCCACCTTCATCGCTCTGCTGCGAGGGGTCAACGTGCGGCCCCGCTGGGTCAAGATGGCGCGGCTGCGCGAGGTGCTGACGACGGCCGGGTTCACCGACGTCGACACCTATATCCAAAGCGGCAACGTGAAGGTGACCACCGCCCTGCGCAGTCCCGACCGGGTCCGCGCCCGGCTGGAGGCCCTGATCGAGGGCGAGTTCGGTTTCAGCGTGCCGTGCATCGTCCGGCGGCCCGCGGAACTCGTCGCCGTCGCCGCCTACGCCGACGGCCTCGCCTCCCCGCTCGATCCGTCGGAGATCGGCGAGAAGGAGCGTCGATACGTCACCTTCGTCTCCGAGCCGCTCACGAGACAGCAGCTCGACTTCTATGACTCCTGGCACGAACCCGGCGAGCGGCTGCACGGGCACGAACGCGAGATCTATTGGTGGCTGGGCAAACCGACCCATCAGGCAAAAATCAGCAACAGTCGCCATGAACGGCTCGGACTCGTCTCGACCACCCGCGACCTGAAGGTCGTGCGCACGCTCGCCGATCGTTGGGGTGGGTGACCGGTTCGCGTAGGGTGTGCCCATGGCGCGATATGTCGAGGTGCACCCGAAGGACCCTCAGCCACGGCGCATCGCTCAGGTCGTCGATCTGTTGCGCGACGGCGGGCTGATCGCTTATCCCACCGACTCGTGTTTTGCCCTGGGGTGCATGCTGGGCAACGCCGAGGGCAAGGACCGCATCGTGCGGATCCGGCACCTCGACGCCAAGCACCATTTCACCCTCGTATGCCGTGACTTCGCCCAGCTGGGGCAGCTCGTGCAGATCGACAATCGGGTGTTCCGCGCGATCAAGGCCGCGACGCCGGGCCGCTACACCTTCATTCTGCCCGCCACGTCGGAGGTCCCACGCCGGCTGATGCAGCCCAAGAAGCGCACCGTCGGCGTGCGACTGGTCAGCCACCCGGTGGTCCGTGCGCTTCTCGAGCAGCTCGGTGAGCCGTTGCTGTCCAGCACCCTGCTGCTGCCCGGCGCCGACGAGCCCCTCGTCGACGGATGGCAGATCAAGGAGGAGCTGGACCACCAGGTCGACGCCGTCATCGACTCGGGGGAGTCCGGTGTCGAACCCACCACGGTGGTCGACTTCTCCGGGGGTTTCCCCGAGGTGGTGCGCGAGGGTGCAGGAGACCCTGCACCCTTCCTGTAGAGCCGCTCGCAGCCCGAGCCCGGCACACTGCATAAGCTGTGCGCCATGATCATCGTCACCACACCAGATGTCCCGGGATTTCGCACCCTCGGCACCTATGGGGAGGTCTTCGGCCTCACCGTCCGGTCACGCAACATCGGCTCGAATATCGGCGCCGGGTTCAAGGCCATGGCCGGCGGGGAGATGAAGGGCATCACCCAACTGCTGACCGAGTGCCGCCAGGAGGCACTGCACCGCCTCTCGACCGAGGCGCAGAACCGGGGCGCCAACGCTGTGACCGCGTTCCGCTTCGAGACCACCGAATACGGCGGCACCGGCATCGAGGTGTGCGCCTACGGCACGGCGGTCGCGATCGAGCCGCTGCAGCCGCAGGGCGCACCGCAGCAGGCCCAGCAGCCGCAGGGGCAGCAGCTTCCCGGCCAGCCCGCTCAGCAGTAGCGGACCCGCCCGTCGGGGACGTCGTCCCGGCGCGAGGTGCCGCCGCGCCGGCGACGCTCGTAGACTGCCGCCATGAGTCGTGCCCTGTTTGTGACCGCACCAGGTGATCGTTCCGTGCTCGAGGTGCGCGATCGCGATCTCGCCGCTCCCGGGCCCGACGAGGTGCAGGTGCGCGTCGCCGCGTCCGGTGTCAACTTCATCGATGTCTACAAGCGTCAGGGCGTCTATCCGCAGCCGACGCCGTTCGTCCTCGGCGAGGAGGGAGCGGGGACGGTCGAGGCGGTCGGCTCTCAGGTGACCGGTCTGCGGGTGGGTGATCGGGTCGCGTGGGGCCAAAGCGCCGGAAGCGCTGCAGAATTGGTCAACGTGCCCGCGAAGGTCGCGGTGACAGTGCCGGACGACCTCGACCTGGAGGTCGCTGCGGCGGCAATGCTGCAGGGTATGACGGCGCACTACCTCGTGCGCTCGACGTGGCCGGTGCAGGAGGGGCAGATCGCTCTGGTGCACGCGGCCGCCGGGGGAGTGGGGCAACTGCTGGTCCAACTCGTCACGGCGCGGGGCGCCGAGGTCGTCGCCACTGCCGGGTCGGACGAGAAGCTGCAGATCGCAAGAGATCTCGGCGCGTCACACGTCATCAATTATCGGGAGTACGACGGTGACACCGACGGTCTCGCGTCGAGAGTGCGCAAGCTTGCCGGGCGGGGTGTCGACGTCGCGTATGACGGCGTCGGCAAGGCGACGTTCGACGCGTCGCTGAAGTCGCTGCGGCCGCGAGGCATGCTGGTCCTGTTCGGCGGGGCGAGCGGTCAGGTGCCGCCGTTCGACCTGCAACAGCTCAACGCGCACGGTTCGCTGTTCGTCACGCGTCCCACGCTCGGCAGCTACCTGCAGACCCGGGACGAGCTGACCTGGCGGGCACGAGACATCCTCGGCGCCCTGGCGAGCGGATCGCTGACACTGCAGATCGGCGGCCGCTACCCGCTCGACCGGGCAGCCGACGCCTACGCCGCGCTCGAGGGCAGGCATACGACCGGCAAGGTCATCCTGACTCCCTGACCGACGCAATAGCGCAACGGGGCGTCAACATCCACGACGGTGCGGCGACGTGTTGACGGTTTGTCGCGCTATCGCGTGCCGGCGTGGTCACGCATCGGCTCGGACCGCGGCCTCGTCGACGGCGGTGCTCAGGGCGCCGCGATACACCTCACCGTGCCCCGGCGCGATGCAGTCGGCGTCGACGGTGCGCAGGATGTCCAGCGTCGCCCTGGTGCGGCCCTGATCGTGGTTGAAGAAGCGCGGCAACAGCTGCGGCCCCGGCGCACGCAGCAGCGCGTGCCCGGTGACCAGCGCGTCGCCCGTCGCCACGACGCCGCATCCCGGCAGCAGGTAGGCGGTATGACCGGAGGTATGGCCCGGTGTCGGCACCGCGACCGGGTGCCCCGGAAGGTCCCACTGCTCCCCGCCGGCGAACGCGCGAGCCTGCGCGGCGGGCTCATCATGCAGCGCACCGGCCGCCACGATGCGGGCGGCCCAGCCGATCAGGCCGGGGCGCCACACGTTCGCCGCAAGACGGGCCGGCCGCAACTGTTCGAGATACTCGCGGCGGGCGTGCGACACCTCCGCGGGCCCTGTGAGCAGGGGAGTGCCGTACCACCGGTGCAGGTGGAGCGCGGCGCCGAGGTGATCGACGTGTGCGTGGGTGAGCAAGATCGCCCGCACGTCCTCGGGACGGTGGCCGATCGACCGGACGGCGGCGATCACCGTGCCCGCATCGCCGGGATAGCCGCCGTCGATCAGTGTCAGGTCGGTGCCCTCGCGGACGACCACGAAGTTGACGTCGGTCGCGGTGAAGCAGAAGACGTCGTCGGCGATCTGCATACGTCGCACCCTATCGGCGACGCCGCGGATCGCGCCGCGCTCAGCCGGCGCTCAGCCCGAAGTCGTTGATGACACCGGCGAGACCGGACTCGTAGCCCTGGCCGACGGCGCGGAACTTCCACTCACCGTTGTTGCGATAGAGCTCTCCGAAAACCAGTGCCGTCTCGGTGGCGGCATCCTCGCCGAGGTCGAAGCGCACCTGGGTGTCGGCGTTGTCGGGGTGGTCGGCGTCATAGACGCGGATGTAGGCGTTGGAGACCTGGCCGAAGTTCTGGCCGCGTTCATCGGCCTGGTCGATACTCGCCAGCACCGCGATCTTCTCCACCGTGGCCGGCACGCGCTCGAGGTCGACCCGGATCGACTCGTCGTCGCCGCCGCCCTCACCCGTGCGGTTGTCGCCCGAATGCATGACCGCGCCGGAAGGGTCCTGCTTGTTGTTGTAGAACACGAAGTGGGTCTCGTCGACCGCCTTGCCGTTCGCGTCGCAGAGGATGGCGGAGGCATCCAGGTCGAATTGGGCGCCGTCGGTCGTCCGCACGTCCCAGCCGAGGCCGACGACAGCCTTCGTCATCCCGGGTGCGGCCTTGGCCAGCGAGACGTTGCCGCCCTTCTTGAGGTTCACGGCCATGTGCGATCTCCTTCGACGTTCTGATCCGGTCGGTGGTCCGCGCCCAGCCTACGGGAGGCCCATGACGTGGGCGAGCCCCGGAGCAGGATGCTCCGGGGCTCGCCTCCGACGTCGCTGCGGGATCAGGCAGGAAGGTGCAGCGTCTGACCGACGAAGATCAGGTTGGGGTCGCTGACCGTGTTGACGTTGGCCTTCCACAGGCTCTGCCAGCTGCTCAGGTGGTAGCGCTGAGCCAGCTTGCCCAGGGTGTCACCCGACTTGACGGTGATCGTCTTGGAGCTCTGCGGCGCCTGCGCGTAGTGGCGCGGCTGCTGCGTCTGGGTCTGCTGCTGCGGGGCCTGACGCTGCGTGGAACGCGAGGTCTGGCTCTGCTGCTGCGAGTGGCGCGGGGTGTAGTCCTGGGTGTTCTGCTGCTGCGGCTGCTTCTGGGTCTGCTGCTGCGGCGCGCTGTAGCTGCTGGCGCTGCCACCGTTGGAGCTGGTCAGGCCGGCCTTGACGGAGCACACCGGCCAGGCACCGGGGCCCTGGGCCGCGAGCACGCGCTGCGCGACGGCGATCTGCTCGGCGCGGCTGGCGTTGGCCGCCAGGCCGGAGCCGCCGAAGGCCTGCCAGGTGGACTGCGTGAACTGCAGACCACCGGAGAAGCCGTTGCCGGTGTTGATGTGCCAGTTGCCACCGGACTCGCACTGCGCGACGTTGTCCCACACGTTGCTGGGAGCGGCGTTGGCGGTGCCGGCTGCACCCAGCGACAGGCCGGCCACGGCGGCCCCGCCGGTGGCGAGGAGTGCGGCCTTCCGGGTGCGGCTGTTCATCATGCGATTGAGCAAGGGGATGTCCTCTCGTATGGTCTTTGGGCATGCAGCGGCCCTGGTCTGGGCACGTTGCTGCGTGCGCCCCCGCCAGTGGTGACGCGGACATGCGTCGAACGCAGGGGTGCGGTGAACTCGAGCTGACGGTCAGCGGCTCACCATC
>CAYPQR010000155.1:0-6942 GCA_964412865.1 uncultured Intrasporangiaceae bacterium | reverse complement strand
ACCTGGAGGAGACCGTCACCAAGAACAACATCGAGGCCGCCGAGGAGATCGTGCGGCAGATGCGGCTGCGCGACATCGGCGGCATCATCGTGGTCGACTTCATCGACATGGTGCTCGAATCCAACCGCGACCTCGTCGTGCGCCGGCTGCTGGAGTGCCTCGGCCGTGACCGCACCAAACACCAGGTGGCGGAGGTCACGTCGCTCGGGCTGGTGCAGATGACCCGCAAGCGTGTCGGCAGCGGTCTGGTCGAGGTGTTCTCGGAGCCCTGCGAGCACTGCGGCGGGCGCGGCATCATCGTCCACGACTTCCCCGTCGACAAGTCGCCCGGCGGCTCGCGCGGCCGTAAGGGCAAGGGCCGCAAGGGGGACCAGAAGAAGCAGAACGAGCAGCCCGCGGCCGAGCCCAAGCAGCACGGGCCGACCGCCGCGCAGATCGCGGCGGCCGCGCACGCCGCGGCGATGACTGCGGGCGAGGGCGGCGACAACGGCGAGGCCGAAGCGGCACGTTCGGACAGCCCCGCCGAGCAGGGCGGCCCCGCCGGCACGAGCGGCACCGGCACGAAGGGCAAGGCAGGCGATCGCGGCGGCGACACGTCTGCGGAGGGCACGTCACCCGTCCCGGAGGCGGCACCCGCCGAGGAATCCGCGCAGACCGAGACACAGGCCTCGCCACGGCATACGGGGACACCGGTGGCCGAACCCGCGGTCGCGGCGGCCGGCAAGCGCAAGAAGCGCAAGCGGGTCGTGGCTCCGGCCGGCCCACCGAATTTGGCCGACGAGTAGCCCGACCGGTATCGTTGGCCTTCGGTGTGCCCACCGAGCCGACGTCTCATGCCTGAGGTCGCTGTCGGCCGGTTCAGACAGAGCGAGTGCACCCAGATGCGAAAGAGAGTTGACACGTGTACGCGATTGTTCGCGCAGGCGGTCGTCAGGAGAAGGTCTCCGTCGGCGACACGCTCATCATCGACAAGGTGGCCGTGCAGGCCGGCGAGACCATCGACCTGAAGCCGCTGCTGCTGGTCGACGGCGAGCAGGTGACGGCGGATGCCGACAAGCTGGCCAAGGTGAAGGTGACCGCGGAGGTCGTGAAGGCGGCCAAGGGGCCCAAGATCACGATCGTGAAGTACAAGAACAAGACCGGATACCGCAAGCGTCAGGGCCACCGTCAGCCGCTGACCCAGGTCAAGGTCACCGCGATCGAGTCCTAGTTACTCCACGACGTTCCCCGCTCGTCCCCGCCGATACGTCGCGAGGCCCGGAAGACCGTCACTCCACGAAGTCCACTCCAACGTCAGCAAAGGCATGAAGACATGGCACACAAGAAGGGTGCATCCTCGACCCGCAACGGTCGTGACTCCAACTCCCAGCGCCTCGGTGTGAAGCGCTTCGGCGGCCAGCTCGTCGGCGCCGGCGAGATCATCGTCCGCCAGCGCGGCACGCACTTCCACCCCGGCGAGGGTGTCGGGCGCGGCAAGGACGACACGCTGTTCGCGCTGCGGGCGGGCGCCGTCCAGTTCGGCGCCAAGCGCGGCCGCAAGACCGTCAACGTCGTCGACGGCGAGTCGGCCTGACGCACGGCATACGTCGCGAAGGGGTGGGTCCAGCGCTGGACCCACCCCTTTGCGCATAACCTGACAACACATCCGGTGAAGAAGGAGACGTGGTGGCCACCAGTTTTGTCGACCGCGTGACGCTGCACGTCGTGGCGGGCAAGGGAGGCCACGGCGTCTCGTCGGTGCACCGGGAGAAATTCAAGCCGCTCGGCGGGCCCGACGGAGGCAACGGCGGCCGAGGCGGCGACGTCATCCTCGAGGTCGACCCGCAGTCGACGACCCTGCTCGAATATCACCACACGCCGCACCGCAAGGCCACGGGCGGGGCGCCGGGCGCCGGCGACGAGCGCAACGGCGCCGATGGCGACGACCTGGTGCTGCGGGTGCCGGAGGGCACCGTCGTCAAGACTCGCGACGGTGACGTGCTGGCCGACCTGATCGGCGCCGGCACACGCTACGTCGCCGCCAGGGGCGGCCGCGGCGGGCTCGGCAACAAGGCGCTCGCGTCGCCGCGCCGCAAGGCTCCCGGCTTCGCCCTGCTCGGCGAGCCCGGCGAGGAGCACGACGTCGTGCTCGAGTTGAAGACCCTGGCCGACGTCGCCCTCATCGGCTTCCCGTCCGCCGGCAAGTCCAGTCTGGTGTCGGTCATGTCGGCGGCCAGGCCGAAGATCGCCGACTACCCGTTCACCACGCTGGTGCCCAACCTCGGCGTCGTCACCGCGGGGGAGGAGCGCTACACGATCGCCGACGTCCCCGGCCTGATCCCCGGCGCGAGCGAGGGCAAGGGCCTGGGGCTGGAGTTCCTGCGGCACGTCGAGCGGTGCTCCGTGCTGGTGCACGTCGTCGACTGCGCCACTTTGGAGCCCGGCCGCGACCCGATGAGCGATCTCGAGGCGATCGAACACGAACTCTCGCAGTATGTCGCCGACGAGTCGCTGGGCGGCAGGCCGCTGTCCGAGCGCACCCGCATCGTCGTGTTGAACAAGGCCGACGTGCCCGACGCGCGGGAGCTCGCGGAGATGGTGCGGCCCGACCTGGAGGAGCGCGGGCTCGAGGTGCACATCGTCTCGGCGGTCGCGCACACCGGGCTGAAGGAGTTGAGCTATTCGCTCGCCCGCCATGTCGCGCAGGCGCGCGAGCAGGCCGAGGAGGTCACCCCGGCCAGGGTCGTCATCCGGCCGAAGGCCGTCGACGACAGCGGCTTCACGGTGCGACGTGAGCGCACGTCGGACGGCGAGGTCTTCCGCGTGCTCGGCGAGCGGCCGACCCGGTGGGTGCGGCAGACCGACTTCGCCAATGACGAGGCCGTGGGCTACCTCGCCGATCGGCTGGCCCGACTGGGAGTCGAGGACGAGCTGTTCAAGGCCGGCGCCGTCGCCGGCTCGACCGTGCTGATCGGGCCCTCCGACGACGCCGTGGTCTTCGACTGGGAGCCGACCCTCCACACCGGTGCCGAGCTGTTGGGTTCGCGCGGCAGCGACGTCCGCCTCGACGAGCACGCGCGCCCGACGAGAGCGCAGCGGCGTGAGCAGTTCCACGCTCGTAAGGACGCGCAGCGTGAGGCCCGGGAGGAGCTGGCGGCGGAGCGCCGAGCGGGCCTGTGGACGGCCGACGACGACGAGTCCGAGCGTCCATGAGCGGTGAGCTGCGTGCACGCGTCGCCGGCGCGTCGCCCCTGGTGGTCAAGGTCGGGTCGAGTTCGCTGACGGGCCCGGACGGCAGGCTGAGCGAGCAGCGCCTCGGTGCGCTGGTCGATGTGCTGTCCGCCCGCCGACGGGCCGGTGCCGCAGTGGTACTCGTCTCGTCCGGAGCCATCGCGGCCGGAATGATGCCGCTGTCCATCGCGCGGCGGCCGCGCGACCTCGCCACCCAGCAGGCCGCGGCGAGCGTCGGCCAGGGTGCGCTCGCCGCGGCATACAGCGCGGCGTTCGCGACGCACGGTCTGATCACCGGGCAGGTGCTGCTGACCTCCGACGACGTGACCCGGCGCAGCCACTACGTCAACGCGCGACGCACCCTCGAGAAGCTGCTCACGATGGGCGTCGTGCCGGTCGTCAACGAGAACGACACGGTCGCCACCCATGAGATCCGTTTCGGCGACAACGACCGCCTCGCGGCGCTGGTCGCGCAGTTGATCGACGCCGAGGGGCTGTTGCTGCTGTCCGATGTCGACGCGCTGTATGACGGCCCGCCGGCCACGCCCGGGGCGTCGCGCCTCGCGCACGTGCGGGACGCCGACGAGTTGGGCGGCATCGACATCGGCGGCACGGGCTCCGGCGTGGGCACCGGAGGCATGGTGACCAAGGTGGAGGCCGCCCAGATCGCCACCGCGGCGGGCGTGCCGACCCTGCTCACCTCGACCCCGCTGGCTGCCTCGGCCCTGGCCGGTGACGACGTCGGCACTCTGTTTGCCCCGACCGGCCGCCGTGGCCGGGCACGACGGCTGTGGCTGGCCTACGCGGCGTCTCCCTGCGGCACGCTGGTCATCGACGACGGTGCCGTCGACGCGGTCATACGGCATGGGAAGTCGCTGCTGCCGGCGGGCATCCGCTCCGTCTCCGGGCGTTTCCGCACCGGCGACGTGGTCGACCTGGTGGATTTGACCGGCACCGCCGTCGCGAGGGGACTGGTCAACTACGACGCCCGCGACCTACCGTCGCTGTTGGGTCGCAGCACGAGGGACCTCGCGCGTGAGTTGGGCGCGCAGTTCGAGCGCGAAGTGGTGCACCACGACGATCTGGCGCGGCTGCGGGGGAGACGATGACCGAAGAGGGCGAGATGACCGCCGACAAGTCGCAGGACGAGCCCGCCGAGCGTGAATGGTGGGACGACCCGCGGATGCCGTGGAAGGGCAAGCCGCGCCGGGTCGACATCGCCTGCTGGGCCTCCTTTTCGCTGATAGGGCTCTACAGCATCGCGACGCTGCCGTTGCGGCCGATCCTGCTGAGTCTCAACACGTATGTGTTGGCCGCCGTCAGCGGCTCGTCGATCGCCATGGTCGATCTCGGCTCCTCGCTGCGCGCAGGCACATCGCAGTGGTGGTGGTTGGGCCTGATCATCGCCGCGCTGTCGGTGATGAAGTTCGTGTGGGTCTTCTGGTGGGCCGGGCGCCTCTGGGGCCGCGGCATCATCGACGTCATCGCGGCACGCTCCCGGTGGGCGTCGAAGACCGCGCACGTCGCGGAGGGGCTGGCGGAGCGGTTCGGGGCGCCGGCGCTGTTCCTGGTGTGGTTCATCCCGTTCGTGCCCGGCGGGATCGTGGACGCCTTCGTCGGCAATGCCGGGATGAAGCTGCGCACGTTCCTCGGCATCAACTTCGTCGCGGCCCTGCTCAACCGATCGATCTACTTCTATCTGGGCTACCGGCTGGGGCAACCGGCCAAGGACCTGGTCGACCTGATCAGCAAGTACAGCTACTACATCTCGATCGCGATCGTGATCGGCATCATCGGCAGCAGCATCCTCAAGAGCCGTCGCCGCACCGCCTGACCCGCCGAGAGGCATACTTTTCGGCCGACAGGTCCACATAAAATGTATGCCTCTGGGTGGGTTGGTATGCCTCTCGGTGGTATCGGCACGTGGTCCTCGGATGCGCTACGGGGCTCGGCTTCTTACCCTTGATCCATGAACGAGGTCCCCGCCGACGTGACGGCGCGCATCGAGCAGACCGCGCGGCAGGCGCGAGTCGCCGCCAAGACACTCGCGCAGCTGACTCGCGGGCAGAAGGATGACGCGCTGCACGCGCTCGCCGACGCCGTGGACGCCGCGACCGAGCAGGTCGTCGGGGCCAACGGAGAAGACCTGCAGCGTGGCCAGGACAACGGCATGCCGCAGAGCCTGCAGGATCGGCTGCGGCTGACGCCCGAGCGGGTGCGGGCCATCGCGCAGGCCTTGCGCGATCTGGCGGCGCTTGCGGATCCGGTCGGCGAGGTCGTGCGCGGGTCGACGCTGGCCAACGGCCTGCAGATCCGGCAGGTGCGTGTGCCCATGGGCGTCGTCGGGATGATCTATGAGGCGCGGCCCAACGTCACCGTCGACGCGGCCGGCCTCGGCCTCAAGAGCGGCAACGCGATGATCCTGCGCGGAGGTTCGGCCGCCGCGAGCAGTAACGCCGCGCTGGTCACGGTGCTCCGCGATGCTCTTGCGGCGCAGGGGCTGCCGGCCGATGCCGTGCAGCTGCTGGACGGCGGCCACGACGACGTGACGGCGCTGATCACCGCCCGCGGGCTGGTCGACCTGGTGATCCCGCGCGGGGGAGCCGGTCTCATCCAGGCCGTCGTGCTCGGGGCGACGGTGCCGGTGATCGAGACCGGGGTCGGCAACTGCCACGTCTACGTCGACGCCGGCGCCGACCTGGTCAAGGCCCACGACATCGCGATCAACGCCAAGACGCACCGGCCGAGCGTATGCAATGCCGCCGAGTCGCTGCTGGTGCACGAGGACGTCGCCGACGAGTTCCTGCCGAAGGTGCTCGCCGACCTCGGGTCTGCCGGGGTGCTGATCCACGCCGACGAGCGGGCCGGGAGAGCGGCGCAGGCGGCCGGCACCGCATACGAGCCGGTCACCGAGCAGGCATGGGCCACCGAGTTCCTCGGCCTGGAGATGAGCGTGGGGGTCGTGCCGTCGCTGGACGCCGCGATCGAGCACATCGATCGTTTCGGCAGCGGACACACCGAGGTCATCGTCACCGACGACCGCCGGGCGGCGCGCGCCTTCACCGCGCGAGTGGATGCCGCCGCGGTCATGGTGAACGCGTCGTCGAGGTTCACCGACGGCGGCGAGTTCGGCTTCGGGGCGGAGATCGGCATCTCCACCCAGAAGTTGCATGCTCGCGGCCCGATGGGACTGCAGGAGCTGACGAGCACCAAATGGATCGTCGAAGGAGACGGCCAATGCCGATGAGCGATCCGATGGCGGATCGGCGCGCGGGACCCGATAGCATGCCGTCATGACCTCGTCCCTGGTTGCGCTCAACGTCATGAATGCCGCCGTGCCGAAGCTGCACGAGAACGAACTGCCGCTGCCGCACTTCCTGTATGGCATCATCGCGTTCTGTATCTTCCTCGCTCTTCTCGGGGTCGTGTGGTCGTTCCGCAACACCGCACGCCGGATGACGGACCCGAACTACCACAAGAGGCAGCACTGACCGTCCGCCTCGGTGTGATGGGTGGCACGTTCGATCCCATCCACCACGGTCACCTGGTCGCGGCCAGCGAGGTGCAGGCGCTGCTGGGCCTCGACGAGGTGCTCTTCGTGCCGACGGGGCGGCCATGGCAAAAGCGCGGCCAGGACGTCGCGCCCGCCGAGCACCGCTATCTGATGACCGTCATCGCGACGGCGTCGAACCCTCGCTTCACGGTCAGCCGGGTCGACATCGACCGGCCCGG
>CAYPQR010000154.1:0-6957 GCA_964412865.1 uncultured Intrasporangiaceae bacterium | reverse complement strand
GAGACCTCGGCGACGCCGATCGTCATGACGACGGTGGTGTTCTTGGTCAGCGCGATCAAGGTGTTGCCGAGCGGGGTGATGGCACCGCGGAATGCCTGCGGCAGGACGACTTCTTTCAGGGTCTGCCCGAAGCTCAACCCGATCGATCGTGCGGCCTCCGCCTGGCCCAGCGGAATGGTGTTGACCCCGCTACGGAGCGACTCGCAGACGAACGATCCGTGATAGACGCTGAGAGCGATCAGAGCCAGTCGGAAGTTGTTGACGGTGAAGAAGTCTCGGCTGTGACTGTCGGCGAGGGTGATGCCGAGGGTCTGCCAGAGCACGAGGCTGCAGGCGAACACCAGCAGGGTGAGCGGGATGTTGCGGAAGGTGTTGACGTATGACGTGCCGAGCGCCCGCAGCATCCGCACCGGCGACAGGCGGAAGATCGCGATGATCGTGCCGATGACCAGGCTGCCGATGGCGCCGAGCACGGTCAGTTTGATCGTCATCCAGAAGGCGGACCACAGATCGAACTGACTGAAGAGGTCAGACATGTTGGCTCCAGGATCGATCGAGGACGATGGCGGCGCGCCCGCCGGGCGCGCCGCCATCCGATGCCGCTACTTGCAGGCGTCCAGCTTCGGCGGGTTGAGATCCTTGTTGTATTGGTAGCTGTCACCGAAGTTCTTCTTGACCAGCTTCGCCCAGGTGCCGTCCTTCACCATGTCCTTGACGGCGTCGCTCACCTTGTTGCACAGCTTGGTGTTGCCCTTCTTCAGACCGATGCCGTAACGCTCCTGAGAGAAGGTGTCGCCCACCAGCTTCAGCTTGCCGCTGTATGCGTCTTGGTTGGCGTAACCCGCGAGGATCGCGTCGTCGGTCGTCATGGCGTCGATGACGCCATTCGAAAGAGCTTCTGCGCACTTGGAATACGTGTCGAACTTCTGGGGCACCAGCTTCGGCTGCTTCTTCTTGAGGTTGGCGACCGAGGTGGAGCCCGTGACGGAGCAGACCTTCTTGCCGGTGAGGTCGTCAACGCTCTTGATGTCGGAGTCGGACTTGACCAGCAGCGACTGCCCGGCGATGAAATAGGGGCCGGCGAAGGAGACCTCCTTGGCGCGCTCCGGGGTGATCGAATACGAGGCGATGATGAGTTTGACCTGACCCGACTTGATCAGGGTCTCGCGCTGTGGGCTGGGCGCCTGGATCCACTTGATCTGATCCTCGTCGTAGCCCAGCTTGTCGGCGACATACTTCGCGGTGTCGATGTCGAACCCGGTGTATTTGTCGCCCTGTTTGAGGCCGACGCCGGGCTGGTCGAACTTGACGCCGATCTTGATGGTGTCGCCGGAGCCGGAATCCGACCCCGCATTGTCGTCGGATCCACCGCATGCGGTGAGGCTGAGGCCGGCTGCGATGAGGACGGCGACGGAGGCGGTGGTGCGGCGTAGGTGTTTCATCGTGGCTCCCTGGTGGTCGGAGATGGATATGTGCGTGAATGGTCAGTTTGCGAACCGGTCACGTGCGACGCGGTGCCGGACGAAGCCTGGTGGCTCAGTGGGTGAGGATCTTGCCGAGGAAATCTCGTGCGCGGTCGGTGCTGGGGTTGTTGAAGAACTCGTCGGGCGCGGCCTGCTCGAGAATGCGCCCCTCCGACATGAAGACCACCCGATCGGCGGCACGGTGCGCGAAACCCATCTCGTGGGTGACCACGATCATGGTCATGCCTTCCTTGGCCAGCTGCCCCATGACGTCGAGGACCTCGTTGATCATCTCCGGGTCAAGGGCGGAGGTCGGCTCGTCGAAGAGCATCGCCTTGGGGCTCATGGCGAGCGATCGAGCGATGGCGACACGCTGCTGCTGGCCGCCGGACAACTGCGCGGGGTATTTGTGCGCCTGCCGTTCGACACCGACGCGGGTCAGCAGCTCCATCGCCCGCTCCTTGGCCGCGGACTTGGACTCGCCACGCACCTTGATGGGCCCGAGGGTGACGTTTTGCAGGATCGTCTTGTGTGCGAACAAGTTGAAGGCCTGGAAGACCATGCCGACATCGGCGCGCAACCGGGCCAGTTCGGCTCCTTCCTCCGGCAGCGGCTGACCATCGATGGTGATCGTGCCGGACTCGATCGTCTCGAGGCGATTGATGGTGCGGCACAAGGTCGATTTGCCCGAGCCGGAGGGGCCGAGCACGACGACCACCTCGCCCTTGCGAACGGTGAGGTCGATGTCCTGGAGCACATGCAGTTCGCCGAAGTGCTTGTTGACGTGTTCGAGCACGATGAGGGGTTCGCCGGATGCGGCTGAGACGGGGTCTGCGGCGGGATTCGACAAGGGCGTGGAGCTGTCGGACATGCGGGTGAGCTTAAGGTCTGTCGCAGACAAAATTCAGGAAAATGGTGTATGCGAGGCGCTTCGTTGCCGGAATGTTGTCAACGGTGTTGAGCCTCATGCGTTTCGTCGGTCCGTGCGAGGCGCCCGCCGGACATGACACATAACTAAATACAATGCGAACGGTCATTGCAGTGTCATTGTGTTATCTAGCGGAATGCGTCACCCTGGTGGTCACCGGGCCCGGCGGGTCGTGTCGGTGTGCCGCCCGGAGCGACGAAGGGAGCCCCCCCATGACCATGCAACATCACCGCCGCGTCGACCAGGAGACGGAGCCCGGCGCCGAGGGCGGATCGCAGATGGTCGACCGCTGTGACGCCCACGACCGCGCCTGGGTCAATGACGCGATCCGCCAGGTCGAGGCCGACATGAACCGGTCTGCGGACACGCATCTGCTGCCGATCCCGTTGCCCGGGGACTGGGGGATCGACCTCTATCTCAAGGACGAGTCGACCCACCCGACGGGCAGCCTCAAGCACCGCCTGGCACGGTCGCTCTTCCTGCTGGCGCTGTGCAGCGGCCAGATCGACGAGGGGACGACGATCATCGAGGCATCAAGCGGCTCGACCGCGGTCTCGGAGGCCTACTTCGCCCGGATGCTCGGCCTACCCTTCATCGCGGTGATTCCACGCAGCACCAGCCCGCAGAAGATCTCGCTGATCGAATTCTACGGCGGCACATGCCATTTCGTCGATGAGGCGGATGAGGCTGCGCCCGAGTCGCGACGCCTGGCGGCGGAACTGGGCGGTCACTTCATGGATCAGTTCACGTATGCCGAGCGGGCGACCGACTGGCGCAGCAGCAACAACATCGCCGAGTCGATCTTCGACCAGCTCAGGTGCGAACGCTACCCGGTGCCCTCATGGATCGTGGTGGGCGCCGGCACCGGCGGCACGAGCGCGACGATCGGTCGATACATCCGGTATCGGCGCCACGACACCCGGCTGTGCGTGGTCGACCCGGAGGGCTCCGCGTTCTTCGGCGGGTGGCTCGCCGGAGACATGTCGCATCGCACCGGCAAGGGGTCGCGGATCGAGGGCATCGGCCGGCCCCAGGTGGAGCCGTCCTTCGTGCCGACGATCGTCGACCGCATGATGCGGGTCCCGGACGCCGCATCCATCGCGGCGATCCGCGATCTGGAGAAGCTGATCGGGCGCCGGGCGGGCGGCTCGACCGGCACGAACCTGTGGGCGACCTACCAGATCATCGGGGAGATGCGTGCCGCCGGTCGCCGGGGCAGCGTCGTGTCGCTGCTGTGCGACGGCGGCGAGCGATATGGCGGCACCTACTACGACGACGAGTGGCTCGCCGAGCACGACCTCGACATCGCTCCGTATGCCGCGACGCTCGAGCAGTTCCGCCGCACCGGGGAGTGGAAGCCCTGACCGTGCGAACGTCCGGTCAGTGCATGGGGCACTGACCGGGGTCGCCCTCCGAGATCTGTCCACGCACGGCATACAGCTCGGGGAAGAAGGTCAGGTCGAGCGCCTGCCGCAGGAACGGCACACCGCTGGAGCCGCCTGTGCCCGTCTTGTCGCCGATGATGCGCTGAACGGTGCGCAGGTGACGGAACCGCCAGAACTGGAAGTTGTCCTCGACGTCGACCAGTTCCTCGCAGGTCTCATAGACGCCCCAGTGCTCATGCGGATGCTCATAGACGTTCTTGAGCACCGGAATCAGGTCGGGCTCCAGGTGGTATGGCTGCGTCCAGTCGCGGTCGAGGCGACTCTGCGGGATCGCGTAGCCCTTGCGGTGCAGGAATCGGAAGAACTCGTCATAGAGGCTGGGCTCGCCGAGCAACTTCTCGAGCACGGCCTGGTTGGCGGGGTCGTGATCGAAGACCGGGATCATGTCGCGCTGCTTGTTGCCGAGAATGAACTCGACGGCCCGGTACTGGTAGGACTGGAAGCCCGACGACGTGGCGAGAAATGGCCGGATCTCGGCGTATTCGCTGGGGGTGAGGGTGGCGAGCACGCTCCACTGGTTGGTGAGCTGATTCTGGATGTGCTTGACGCGGGCGAGCCGCTTGAGTGCAGGCTGCAATTCATCCTGCTGCAGCAGCATCCGCGCCGAGCGCAGTTCGTGCAGCATCAGTTTGAGCCACAGCTCGGACGTCTGATGCTGGATGATGAACAGCATCTCGTCGTGCAGCGGCGGGTCGCTGAGGGGATGTTGCGCGCCGAGGACCTCGTCGAGGTGCAGGTAGTCGCCGTAGGACATCGCGGTGCGGAAGTCCCGCTGGATGCCGTCCTCGAGGTCGCGGATGTCGGAGTGCTCAGCCATGCTTCATTCTTAGCAGCCCGATCGCTGCCCCGTCACTGCTGGTGCGGGTCCTGCCCCCTCATGCGCTCGAGAAGCCAGTCGCACCAGTCGAGGGCATGCAGTTCGAAGGACAGGCCCCGCCGCAGCGTCGCATAGTTGTAGAACGCCGGTGAGCCGGGATCGTTCATGTCGTCGCCGTCCTCGGCGCGCATCGACGCCTCGGTGCGTTCGTACGCCGCCACGGCGTCGCGGTGGTGGGCGCGCGCACTGTCGATCAGCGCGATTGCGTCGGCCGGGTCGACGATCCAGAGGGAATAGACACGAAGCATGAACTCGTCCTTGGGCGAGGCGGGTTCGTAGGGCTCGTTGATCCACTTCGCGAGCTCGCGGCGCCCCGCGGTGGTGATCCGATAGCGCTTCGTGTCGCGTGGTCCACGCCCGGTGACGACACGGTGACTGATGAGCCCGTCGCGTTCCAGGGCCGCGAGCTCCGGATAGATCTGGCTGTGTCGTGCCGTCCAGAAATATCCGATCGGCCGGCGCATGTGGCGGCTGAGGTCGTATCCGGTCTGTGGGCTGCGAGCGAGAAGACCCAGTAACGCACTACCCAACGTCGATGGCATGGGGCTAGGGTAATCATATGTCGAAACTGACATATGTTGGATTGATGGCGATCGTATGCGTCGTGCTGGCGCCGGCCGGTTGTAGCAGCGCGGGTGCGTCGTCTGCGCAGGGCGCGTCGACGTCCGCCCGGGTGGCATCCTCCGCATCACGGACGAAATCGTCGCCGCGCGCGACGGCGAGGTCGTCGGTCGGCTCCGACCCGAGCTCCGCCGGACCGAGCAAGAGCGACGTGCAGACGCTGGCCGACAGCGATCACTGTCTGCGCGGCACGACGGCCCGTTTCGCGACGCTGCCGCGCTCGCTTCCGCTTCCGCTCGCAGTGCTCGGCCATTCGTCGAAGGCCGTGGTGTTTTCCAACCAGAGCGACGAGTTCGCGTGCTCCTGGTTGCCTTTCGCGCGGAAGCTGGTCAAACGAGGTTATGAGGTCCTGCTGTATGACGTCCGATCGAGCTTCGTCGGAGACCTGGACGCTGTCGCGGCCTATGCGCAGGCGCACGGGGCCAAGAGCGTCACGTTCGTCGGTGCGTCGCAGGGGGCGAAGACCGCGCTGGTGGCGGCGGGCACGTCGAAGAACCGGCCGAAGGCACTCCACGGAGTCGTCGCGCTGTCGCCCGAGGCCAGGCTGGGCGGCACCGATGTGGCGCCATACGTGCGGAAGGTCCGGGTGCCGACACTGATGGTGACGGCCAAGCATGATCCGTATGGTTCCGCCTGGGCCACCAAGGAATTCATGAAGGTGGCTCCGAAGACTGCTCGCCGGATGGTGGTGCCGGGGGACCAGCACGGCACGGCGCTGCTGACCCGCAAGGGGGTCCGGGCCGCGGTGATGGCCTTCCTGGATGCGCATGCGGGCTGATCGGATCGTTCGCGCCGCCGCGGCACCGGCCCTGCTGGTCGCCGCATTGGTGGGGTGCAGCGCGACGTCGACCGGTGCGTCGGCAGGCACGTCATCGGTCCGTCCTTCATCGGCGGGCGCGGCAGCCACGGCGCCCGAGACCACCGCTTCGGCGCCTGGCGCGCCGCGGCGCTCGTCGCCGACACCTCCCGTCTGCGGCACGGCCGGCCACGCGATGACGCTGCACGGTCGCCACACCCGACTGCAGGCGGTCAGCATCGGCACGGGTCGGCGTGCGGTGGTCTTCCTGCACGAGGTCGGCTCGCAGGGCATGTGCGGGTTCTGGGGCTACGCGTGGTGGCTCTCTCACCACCGTCACGTGCGCAGCGTCCTCGTCGACCGATGCGGATACGGCACGTCGCACTGTCGCGGCTTGACGCGGATGTCGCCCGACGAGCAGGTCGAGGCGCAGACGGCGCCGGCAGTCAGGTGGGCGGCGGCGCACGGTGCGGACGACATCGTGCTCGTCGGGGCGTCGGCGGGCGGCGGCGACGCCCTGCAGGCGGCCGCGGCCCTACCCCGGGTAGACGCGGTTGCCGATCTGTCGGGCGACGAGACCGACACGGGCGCGAAGATCCTGCAGGTCGCCGGCCGGGTGCAGGTGCCGGCATTCGTCGCGGTCTCGCACAGCGACCCATACTGTTCGATCAGATTTGCGCGCAAGCAATTCAATGCCATCAACGCGCGGGACAAGCGGTTCTATCTCGATCCCGGCCAGGGTCTGCACGGCTGGGACCTGCTCATGGACATGGACGGACCTCGCAAGGCCGGTCGAGTGCTCGCCGACTGGATCGTCCGGCATTGAC
>CAYPQR010000153.1:0-7010 GCA_964412865.1 uncultured Intrasporangiaceae bacterium | reverse complement strand
GCCGGCCGTCGACCAGCTCGAGGATCTGCTCGACAGGTTCCTGCTCTACGGACAGACCACCACCTCGATCGTCCAGTCGAGCCCGGTGCCTCGCCGGTCGCTGCCCGTCGGCCGCACCGAGGCGAGGACCTCCCGGTGAGGTCTGCCGTGAGCCCGGGCCGCGTCAGCCGCCGATGACCTCGCCGGTCGCCGGGTCGACGACGCCGACCAGTTCCTCGCGCGGGAGCGGCTGCACCAGCGAGGGGCCGTTGCTGCGGTTCGCGCTCACCGCGCCCGAGACCGGCCAGGCCTCGAACCGCCCCGGGCCGGGGCTCGCCATCAGTGCCCGCACCGCATCCGGTGAGGTCCGGGCCGGGTCGAGCCAGTCGCCCCACACGTCGCGGTCGAGCACGAGCGGCTGCCGGTCGTGGATGCGATCGAGCCCCGGCTCGGCCGCCTGGGTGACGATGGCGTAGGTGACCAGCCAGGCATCCGGGTCGTCGTCGGCCAGCCCCTTGTCACGCCAGAACTCGTAGACGCCGGCGAACGCGACGGGATCACCGTCGGCGCGGTGGATGAAGAACGGCTGCTTGCGCGGCTTGCCCTTCGCACCCACCGCGACGGGACTCGCCTGCCACTCATACCAGCCGTCCGCCGGCACCAGGCAGCGCCTCGCCGCGGCCGCCCTGGCGTATGCCCGCTTGTCGAGCAGAGTCTCGGCCCGCGCGTTGATCATCCGCACGGCGCCCTTGGTGTCGCGCGACCAGCTGGGCACCAGCCCCCACGTCAGCAGCCGAAGCTGCCGCACCGCGGCACCGTCCTCGCCTCTCGGCACCCGCGACAGCACCACCGGAGCCCTCTTGGTCGGCGCGACGTTCCAGTCGGGCTCACCGGCCGGCGGATCCTGCGGATTGACCAGCAGCGAGCGCGAATGCTCCGTCGTGTAGTCCTGCTCGACCTCGAACTCGTCGACCAGGTCGTCCGGGGTGAAGCTCGCGGCATACCTCCCACACATAGCGCCCAAGAATAGGCGAACCGGCGGCCGGCCCCGCCGTCGTCGCCGCATCGATACCCGACTTCCCGTGTGGCCGCCACCCGGCCCGGCTACCGTATGCGGTAATGGATAGATCCGCTGCCACCGACAGCCATACCGACACCGCCGTCTCCCCCGACTGGCCCGCCCCGCTCGCGCACGGGCCCGTGGACGCCACGGTGACCGTGCCCGGGAGCAAGTCGCTCACCAATCGGTTCCTGGTGCTCGCCGCGCTCGCGTGCGAGCCGTCCCGGCTGCGCTGGCCGCTGCGCTCCAGAGACACGTCGCTCATGGTCGCCGCGCTGCGCGCACTCGGCACCCAGATCGACGACGACACCGACGAGGCGGGCACGGCCGACACCGTGCTCGTCACACCCTCTGCGCTGCGCGGCCCCGCGAGCATCGACTGCGGGCTGGCCGGCACGGTCATGCGCTTCCTGCCGCCCGTCGCCGCACTCGCCCGGGGCACCGTCCATCTCGACGGCGACGAGGCCGCCCGCACCCGCCCCGTCGCACCGATCACGCAGGCGCTGCGCACCCTCGGAGTCGAGGTCGACGGCGACCGCCTGCCGTTCACCGTCACGGGCCGCGGTCGCGTCACCGGGGGCACCGTGCGACTCGACGCCTCGTCGTCGTCGCAGTTCATCTCGGGTCTGCTGCTCGCCGGCGCCCGCTTCGACGAGGGCCTGACCGTCATCCACGAGGGCAAACCCGTCCCGTCCCAGCCGCACATCGCCATGACCGTCGAGGTGCTGCGCGACGCCGGCGTCATCATCGACGACGGCGAGGCCAACCGCTGGCGCGTCGAACCCTCCGAGATCAACGGTCTGGAGGTCGATGTCGAGCCCGACCTGTCCAACGCCGCGCCGTTCCTCGCCGCCGCCCTCGCGTCGGCCGGCACCGTCACCATTCCCGGCTGGCCGCAGATGACCACCCAGGCGGGCGACGGCATCCGCGACATCCTCGACATGATGGGCGCCACCGTCCGCCTCGACCGTGACGGCCTGACCGTCAGGTCCGACGGCACCATCTCCGGCGTCGACGTCGACCTGCACGACGTCGGCGAACTCACCCCCGTCGTCGCGGCGCTGGCGGCGCTGGCCGACTCGCCGTCATACCTGCGGGGCATCGCCCACCTGCGCCACCACGAGACCGACCGGCTGGCGGCGCTCGCGACCGAGCTCGGCCGGCTGGGTGGTCGCGTCGAGGAGCTCGACGACGGGCTGATGATCAGGCCGGCGGCACTGCACGGCAGCACGTTCCACACCTACGGCGACCACCGTATGGTGATGGCCGCCGCCGTGCTCGGGCTGCGCGTGCCCGATCTGGTCATCGAGGACATCGCCACGGTGGGCAAGACCCTGCCCACCTTCACCACCTTGTGGTCGCAGATGCTCGGCGTCACCATCTGAGGTCACGTGGGATCCCGGCGGCGCTACGACGAGTCCGACGTGCGCGTGCGCGCGAAACGCAGCAGCCGCCCACGCACCAAGGACCGGCCGGCGCACAAGGACGCCGTCATCGCGATGGTCACCGGGGTCGACCGCGGCCGCTGGACCTGCCTGATCGACGGGCGCCGCGTGCATGCCATGCGGGCGCGCGAGTTGCGACGCACCAGCATCGTCGTCGGCGACCGGGTCGCGCTGGTCGGGGACACCTCCGGGCGGGACGGCACGCTCGCGCGCATCGTCCGCATCGAGGAGCGCACCACCGTCCTGCGGCGCACGGCCGACGACACCGACCCGGTCGAACGGGTGCTGGTCGCCAACGCCGATCAGCTCGCCATCGTCACCGCGCTCGCCGACCCCGAACCACGGCCACGCATGGTCGACCGATGCCTGGTGGCCGCGTATGACGCCGGCCTGCGTCCGCTGCTGGTGCTCACCAAGGCCGACCTGGCCGACCCGGCGCCGTTCCTCGCCCGCTATGACGCGCTCGAGGTGCCGCACATCATCACGTCCGCCGATGCCGGCGGCGCACCGGGTAGCCCCGTCGAGGGCCTGGCGCCGCTGCGCGGAGCCCTCGCCGGCCACATGACCGTGCTCGTCGGACACTCCGGTGTGGGCAAGTCGACCCTCGTCAACGCCCTCGTGCCGTCGGCGCAGCGGGCGATCGGCGAGGTCAACGCCGTCACCGGACGGGGGCGGCACACCTCGACGTCCGCGATCGCCCTCGAGGTGGACGAGGGCGCCTGGGTGATCGACACTCCGGGGGTGCGCTCCTTCGGCCTCGCGCACGTCGACCCCGACCGATTCGTGCACCTCTTCCCCGACCTGGCCGGCGGCACCGACGATTGCCCACGCGGCTGCAGTCACGACGAGCCCGACTGCGGCCTCGACGCCTGGGTCGCCGCGGGCGGCGCCGGCCCGGCCGGGCCGTCACGCCTGGAGTCACTGCGGCGGCTGCTGCGTTCGCGCGCCGGCGAAGGAGACGAGCCGACCGAGCAACGAGGCTGACCGTGACGCTGCGTCATCTGCCCGAGGCCGCCGGCCGGCATCTGGTCAGCTTCACCGAGGTCAAGCCCGCGCCCGGCCGCTGGAGGTTCGCGGCGCACGCCACCGCGTCGGTGACGATCGCGATCGCCGTGTTGACGATCGTGCTCGGCCCCCGCATCGGTCTGGTCGGCCTGACCGCCGCCATCCTCGGATTCAGCGCGGCCGACAAGCCGCTGCGCACCCGCACCCCGGTGCTGGCCGTCACCGCGGCCGCATACGTGCTCGCGGTGACCCTCGGCGCGCTCGCCGGCGGCAAACCGGTGATCCTCACGGTCACGCTCGCCGCCATCGGTGTGCTGAGCGTGCTCGGCTTCAACACCTTCGTCGGTGACCGGCCCGGCCCGATGTTCATGATCATCGGATCCGCGATCGCCTCATACCTCGCGCACGTGGGTATGCCGATGTCGACCATCGTCGAGGCCGGCGCACTCGGCGTCGGCGTCAGCAGCGCCGCGTCGTTGCTGTTGCAACTGCTGCAGCGCAGCCACCCCGAGAAGGACGCCGTCGACGCGGCGGCCGATGCCGTGTCGGCGTATGTCGACGCGCCCGCCGCGAAGCTGGGAGACACCGAGGTCGGACGGCTGCGCGACCAGGCATACGCCGCGATCTTCAGCGCCTCGATGGTGGTCGAGGCGGCCGTCGGGCGTCAGCCGCACAGCAAACGCTGGCGGCGGCTGAACCGGCGGCTGCGCCATCTGCACGCCCAGGTCGTGCGGCGCATCATCAGCGTGCGTATGCCCGGCAGCCCGCTGGCGATCAGCGCCCTGGAGCAGCGACGCTACCTCGGGGCGCCGCACACCGGATACCTGCTGCGCTGGACGATCTCGCAGTCGTCGATGGCCTGGTTCGCGGCGCGGCGGCTCGGCGTGGCGATCGTGATCGCCTGTGTCGTCGCCTACGGCGTCGGCATCGGCCACCCCTACTGGGCCGTCATGACGACCGCTCTGGTCACCTCGATCCACGCGGACCGCCTCACCCTGACCCACCGGGCCCTGCACCGCCTGGCGGGCACCGTCGCGGGCGTCTTCGCCTTCTTCGCCATCCACGCCATGCACCCGGAGGGGCTGTGGATCCCCGCGGTGGCGCTGATCCTGTTCTTCTTCATCCAGTGGACCGTCGTGCGCAACTATGCGATCGCCGTCTTCTTCGTCACGCCGATGGCACTGCTGATCAGCACCAGCGGCAACCCGGGGGTGCCGGTCAGCGACCTCATCGGCGAGCGGATCGCCCAGACCGCCATCGGCGCTGCCGTGTCACTCACGGTCATCTGGGTCGCCGGCCGCAGGACCCCGATCCGCCTCGTACGACGTCAGTTCCGCCGCGGCCTGCGCGCTCTCGAACGTGTGCTCGTGCTGCTCGCCGACGGCGCGCACAGCAGCGATGTCGGCCACGAGGCCCGGCGCGACCTCGCGTTCGAGCAACTGCAGTGCGCCAAGGTGCTGCAACTGGCCGGGCCCGACCTGCCGACCGAGGCGGGCGAATGGGACGAGGTCGAGGGGTCCTTCGGGATGCTCAGTTGCACTGTGCTGGCAGCCTGCTGGACGACCTCCCCGCTGCTGCACCTCGATGCCGCCGGTATGGCGACCGCCCTGCAGCGGATGATCGCCGGCCTGCCACCGGTGGGCACGACGACGGTCGACGCTCACGGCGTGGCGAGCGACCTGCGCGCGATCCTCGAACACGGCATCCGCACGCTCCCCGCCTGACTCCCTCCGCGAGCGGTCACTCAGGAGCCGTGGAAGTACGGAACGATCAGATAGATGCCATAGAGCGCGAAGAGCGCCGCAAGGCCGAACCCGGCATAGCCGACGGTGCGCAGCGCGAGCACGTTGCCGCGCCTGCCGCGAACCACGCGCCGTTCGTCCTCGTGCGCCTGCGACATCGCCGTGGATGCCATGGCAAAGATCGCCACCACCAGGATGGTCGCCCCGATCGTGGCGACGGCCACCTGCGCGAGAGCTGCCCAGTCGATCATCGCGGTGCTCCTTCCATCCGCCGCCTGTCGGACCCGGTGTGAACTGCTGCCCGGTTGCTCATCGCCGCACCGCCTTTCATGCCGCCACGGGCTGCGTGGGGGCCTCTGAGAGCACGACGTCCGAGGTGTCGTTGACGTTGTCGGCGCTGACCGCGTTGCGGCGGCTGACCAGCCAGATCCAGGTCGAGGCGAGGATCAGCGCCGCCAGCACGAGGATCTCGCCGATCGTGCCCTGCTGTGCGACGAAGGCCGCTGCGGCGCCGACCGCCGCGGCCGCCGGCAGGGTGACCAGCCAGGCGAGCGCCATACGGCGAGCGGTGGTCCAGCGCACCTTGGCCAGGCCGCGCCCGACACCCGAGCCCATGATCGAGCCGGAGCAGACGTGGGTGGTCGACAGCGCGAAGCCCATGTGCGACGAGGCCAGGATCGCCGCGGTGGATGCGGTTTCGGCGGCGAATCCCTGCGGTTCCTTGACGTCGACGACTCCCTTGCCCATCGTGCGCATGATGCGCCAGCCGCCGGAATACGTGCCGAGGCCGATCGCCAGGCCGGCGAGCACGATCACCCACAACTGCGGGCCGGTCCCGGACGTCTGGTAGCCCGCGCTGATCAGCACGAGCGTGATCACGCCCATGGTCTTCTGCCCGTCGGACGTGCCGTGTGCCAGGGCGACCAGCGACGACGAAACCGTCTGGCCGTGGCGGAACATCCGCGCGTTGTGGCCCTCCTCGGGCTTGCGGACCATCTTGTAGATCAGGTAGGTCGCCGCGCATGCGGCGAGCCCGGCCACGAGGGGCGCCGCCACCGCAGGCACGAGGATCTTGGCCATGATCGCGTCGACATGGATGCCCTTGGTGCCCGCACCGACCAGCACCGCACCGATCAGGCCACCGAAGAGCGCGTGCGACGAGCTGGACGGGAGGCCGAACAGCCAGGTGGCGAGGTTCCACAGGATGGCGCCGCACAGGCCCGCGAAGACCATCCAGGGTGTGATCAGCGAGTCGTCGACGATGCCGCCCGAGATCGTCTTGGCCACCTCGGTCGACAAGAACGCACCGACGATGTTGAGCACGGCCGCGATCGCGACAGCGGTGCGGGGACGCAGCGCACCAGTGGCCACCGACGTCGCCATCGCATTGGAGCTGTCGTGGAACCCGTTGGTGAAATCGAACGCCAGGGCGGTGATCACCACCACCGTGACGAGGAAGAGCGTCGCTGTCATGAAGGGCCTTTCGTGACACCGGTCCTGCGCGGCATTTCGCTGACACCCACACGGTAGGCAGCGCGAGTGAACTCCTGGTGAACTCCAGGCAGATCCCGGGTGTGCGTGACCTGTCGCCTTGTGGCCGATACGGTCGCTTCGTGACCAGCTACCAAGATGACCTCCGTCTCGCTCACGTGCTCGCGGACACCGTGGAACCGACGACGATGGAGCGCTTCCGCGCGCAGGACCTCGTCGTCGAGCAGAAGGCGGACCTCACGCCCGTGACGGACGCCGACATCAGCGCCGAGGAGACCCTGCGCAGTC
>CAYPQR010000152.1:5741-7017 GCA_964412865.1 uncultured Intrasporangiaceae bacterium | reverse complement strand
CGGCATACGCCGTCCGGCCTGTGAGTGAGGAGGACGGGATGGCGCAGCAGACCAATTGGGCGGGCAACATCACCTACCGTGCGGAGCGCATCGAGCGGCCCGGCAGCCTCGACGACCTGCGTCGGCTCGTGGCCTCCTCGGGGCGCGTGAGGGCCCTCGGGTCACGGCACTCGTTCACCACGATGGCCGACACCGACGGCGTCCTCGTCTCGCTCGCGGGCCTGCCGGACGGCATAGAGATCGACTCGGACAATCGGCGGGTCGCCGTCTGCGGCGGCGTCACGTATGGCGCCCTCGCGCGCGTGCTGCACGAGCGCGGCTGGGCCCTGGACAACCTCGCGTCGCTGCCGCACATCACGGTCGCCGGCGCAGTCGCCACCGGCACCCACGGTTCGGGCGACGACAATCAGTCACTGGCGGCCGCAGTCGCCGGTCTGGACATCATGGGGCCGGACGGCGAGATCCGGGCGCTGCATCGCGACGACCCCGGGTTCGAGGGAAGCGTGGTGGGGCTCGGCGCACTCGGCATCGTGACCCGGCTCGTGCTCGACATCCAGCCCACGTTCGACGTATGGCAGGTCGTCTATGCGGGCCTGCCCTGGCCGGTGCTCCTCGACGACTACGACGCGATCACGCGCGACCATTACAGCGTCAGCGTGTTCACCACCTTCGGGGACGAGGCGCAGGTGTGGGTCAAGCAGCGGGGCGGCACGCCGACCGACACGCTGTGCGGTGCCCGGCGCGTGTTCGGCGCGACACACATGCTGCCCGACATGGATGCGTCGGCCGTGACGGACCAAAGTGGCGAACCGGGGCCGTGGCTCGACCGGCTGACGCACTTCCGGATGGAGTTCACCCCGAGCAACGGCGACGAGCTGCAGAGCGAATACCTGCTTCCACGCGGCAGCCTGCGCGAAGCTCTGGTGCGCCTCCGATCCGCGTCCCCGGCGTTCAGAAACCTCCTGCAGGTGCTGGAGATCCGCTCGGTCGCCGCAGACGACCTATGGCTCAGCCCGGCGCACTCCGCGGACGTGGCGGGACTGCACTTCACCTGGCGGCCCGATGCGGATGGAGTCGCCCGGGCACTGCATACGATCGAGGATGCGGTGCTGCCGCTCGGTGCGAGGCCGCACTGGGGCAAGGTATTCGTCTGCGGCACCGACGCGCTCGTGAGCGCCTACCCGCAGCTGCCCCAGTTCGCAGAACTGCGGGACGAGGTCGATCCGCGCCATGTCTTCGGCAACGCCTGGCTCGACGCGATCCTCCCGTGAACCCC
>CAYPQR010000152.1:0-5641 GCA_964412865.1 uncultured Intrasporangiaceae bacterium | reverse complement strand
CCTGGCTGGTCGAGTAGGCGAGCCCCTGGGCGAGCCGTATCGAGACCTCGTAAGGTGCGTTGCCAGGCCGGTCGGCAGCGCACGTTGCGAGGTTCGATGCGCTCGCTCGTTCCTCGCATCGCTACTCAACCAGCCTGTAGCAGCGTGAGCAGGTCGGTGATGCCCGAATGCACTGCCGCGACGTCAGAGTCGTGCACCACGCGTGCATGGTCGTAGTAGGGGCTGAGGTCGAGTCCGAGACCCAGCGCCACGACAGCGAACCCCGGCCGGGCCGTGACGTCGTCGACCACCTGGCGCAGATGGTGTCCGAGGTAGTGTTCGTCGTTCGCCAGCGCCGTCGAGCGCTCGGAAGGGCTGCCGTCGGTGAGGGCGACGATCACGTGCCGTTCGGAGTCGATGGCCGCCGCCCTCCCGGCGGCCCACGCGAGCGCCTCACCGTCGACGCCCTCCCTGTAGATCTCCGGCACGAGGATGGCGGCCAGGTCGTCACGGCTGCGTCTCCAACTCACCGAGGAGTCCTTCAGCACGATGTGCCGGACGTCTGCGAGACGTCCGGGATGCCGTGTGTGGCCATGGCTTTCCCAGGCCGCTCGAGACTTCCCGCCCTGCCAGGTGGAGGTGGTGAACCCCAGCACCTCGTGCAGGATCCCCGCTCGGTCCAGTGCACGGCAGACCGTGTCGACCAGCACGGCGATGTATGCCGCATGGGTGCGCATGGACCCGGACAGGTCCAGCAGCAGCGTCACACTGGTGTGTGGCCGGATCCGAGGAGCGGGGCGCCGGAAGATGTGGTGGTTCGACGGGTCGCTGACCAGCCCGGCGAGGCGGCGGCCATCGATCACACCCGACTCCTGCTGGTCGTCCCAGCCGGCGTCGACGGGTGCGGACAGCAGAGCCTGCAGCCTCCTCGCCAGGCCCGGCACGAATGGGCCGTGCTCGCGCACCAGTTCGTCCAATTCGTGTCGGCGTCGACGCAACACGGCCTGCCGCGCGACCCGGCCGGCCGGCACCACCTGGTCGTATGCGCGTGTGAACACGGCATACCCGTCCGCCGCGTCGGCCAACGCACGGCTCTGACCGGCGGCAGCTTGCGGTGTTGCCTCGTCGGCCTCGAAGCCGGCCAGCAGCGAGAAGCCGTCCGACGTTTCGCGTTCGTCGTCGGTCTCCTCGGTGGCCGGCACATCGTCGGTGTGCAGTCGCGCCGCGACCGCGTCGGCAATGCGGCGGGCGCACTCGCCGTACGCCTGCTGGTCGCGGACGAGGTGGCGCAGCGCTCGCAGGTCGGCGCCGATCTGGCCGGCGAGGCCCCATCGCGTGCCCTCGACGAGGTCGGCCAGGTCGTCATCCATGGGCGCGCCCAGCACGTGCACCCGTGCGGTGAGGTCGACGGCGAGCACGTGCAAGGCACGTTCGCTCTCCGTGAGGCCGCGCGCGATCACTTGACGCACCCAATTCGTGTGCCGTGCGGTCACATTGCGCCGCACCCCCGGGAGTGTCGGTGGAATCAGCGACTCGATCCGCACCTGCTCGAGCACGGCGAAGATCAGGGCGGCGGTGGTCGCGCCGGAGGGTGCCTGCTGCGCATAGGTCGATTCGTCGGTGAGGTTCAGGTGACCGGCGACCGAGTCGGCTGCCCCGCGGAAGTCGGCCCATCCGTCGTCCGTAGCCCTGGGATGAAGGGTCGGGGCGGGCATCGCCAGGCGGGTGCCGTCGGCATACCAGTGGTGGCCGCGACGACGGATGCGCGGAAGCCCGGTGAGGGCGTGCACGCCGGCCACGCAGAGCCGGTCGCACTCCTGCACGCGCCGGGCGCGTTCGAGCGCGGGAAGGTCCGCGGGCGCGATGGGCTCGGTGGGCATGAGCGTCGTCCTCGGTCGGTCAGCGGCGCGACATCAGGCGCTGCGCTGCACCAGGTGTGGGCGGAGATCGTCTGTGGGGTAGGTCAGTTCGGCGTCGAAGCAGCGCTGGAACAGCTCGGCGACCACTGGATATTCGGCCTCGTCACATTTGCCGAGGAACGAGAGCCGGAAGGCCGTCGTCACATCGCCGAAGATGTCGAGGTTCTCCGCCCAGCTGATCACGGTGCGCGGTGACATGAGGGTCGACAGGTCGCCGGCCCGGAACGCGGCTCGCGTCAGGCGGGCGAGCTGCACCATCTGGCCGAGGAGTTCGGGGCGGTCGTTCATGTGCGGCGCCTGCGCGGTGACGACGGCGGCCTCCGCCTCGGGCGACAGGCTCGACAACGAGGCGACGATGTTCCATCGATCCAGCTGGGCGTGGTTGAGCTGATGGGTGCCGTGATAGAGGCCGTTGAGATTCCCGAGGCCGACCGTGTTGCTGGTGCCGAAGATCCGGAAGCCGCTGTGCGGCGTGATGACCCGATTCTGCTCCAGCAGCGTCAGGTGGCCGTCGCGTTCGAGCAGGCGCTGGATCACGAACATGACGTCGGGCCGACCGGCGTCGTATTCGTCGAGCACGAGCGCGACGGGGCGGGACAGCGCCCAGGGCAGGATGCCCTCCTGGAAGCGGGTCACCTGCTGGCCATCCTCGACCACGATCGCGTCGTGGCCGATGAGGTCGAGGCGCGACAGGTGGCCGTCGAGGTTGATGCGCACGCATGGCCAGTTCAGGCGGGCGGCGACCTGCTCGATGTGGGTCGACTTGCCGGTGCCGTGCAGTCCTTGAATGAGCACCCTTCTGTCTCGGGCGAACCCGGCGAGGATCGCGAGCGTGACCTCGGGATCGAAGTGGTATGCGGGATCGACCTGCGGCACGAACTCGTCGGGCTCGCTGAAGGCGGGCACCCGCATACGGACGTCGAGGCCGAAGGTCTGCCGGACGTCGATGTCGGTGTCGGGGGCGCCGGTGCCCTGACCGGGGGTCGATGCGGCGGTCATGAGGCGGTCCCTTCTTCGGAGGTGGTGGAGCCTTCGTGCTCGACCTGTGCCAGGGCGTCGGCGGCTTCACGCAGCGCGGGCAGCACGGTGTCCGTGTCGTCGACCGACATCCGCAGGGCGGGGGCCTGCGCGGCGACGCAGAGATTGCTGCGCCCGTGGTCGGCGGGCACGAGGACCGCGAAACAGACGAGGCCGGGCAGGTATTCCTGGTTGTCCACCGCATACCCGCGCTCACTGGTGAGCGCGAGTTCGGCCTCCAGCTCGTCGAGGTCGGTGATGGTCGACGCCGTGTGCCGGGCCAGTGGTGCGTGCCCGAGGAGCTTGTGGCGCTGACTCGTCGGCAGCTGCGACAGGATCATCTTGCCGCTGGCGGACGCGTGCACGGGCACACGCGACCCCGCGTGCAGATAGAAGCGCAGCGGCTCGCTGGTCTCGACGCGGTCGAGGTAGACCACCTCGTTGCCTGACACCGCCGTCACGTTGCAGCTCTCGCCGACCTGGTCGACCAGATGCTTGAGCACGGCGTGGCGTGCACCGTGCTGGGTGGCGTTGATGAGGATGTTCTCGGCGAGCACGCGCAGGCGCGCGCCGGTGCCATACATGCGCCCGTCGTTCTGGCGGGTGAGCAGTCCGCCCGACTCGAGCTGACCGAGCATGCGGTGCACGGTCGGCTTGGGCAGTCCCGTCTCGGCGACCAGGCCCTGCAGCGAGACGAACTCGTCCTTGGAGCAGATCAGCTCCAGCAGCGCGAACAGGCGCAGGGCGGGGGTGTCCCCGTCGATGTTGGCGAGTTCGTGGATGTCGTCGTGGCTGGAGGTCATGACGGCCACTGTAGAGGATCATCTTGTTTTATGAAACGTCACGTCTCGGAATGTTGACGTACATGGGGAGGCGTCCTATCGTCATCGACATAGTGATCTCGATTCTCGAGTCACGCGACACCAATTATCGAAACGGTGTGAGGCGCGCTGCCACACGCCGCACCACATACGACCGATCGGAGCAGCGATGACTGACACCACTCCCACCCCTGACGGCCGGTCCGTCGTCAAGGGTGTGCAGCGCATGACCCCGTCCGAGGCGTTCGTCGAGAGCCTCGTCGCCAATGGGATCACCGACATCTTCGGCATCATGGGTTCGGCGTTCATGGATGCCATGGACATCTTCGCGCCCGCCGGCATCCGGCTGATCCCCGTCGTGCACGAGCAGGGCGCCGCGCACATGGCCGACGGTTATGCGCGCGCCAGCGGCCGCCACGGCGTGTGCATCGGGCAGAACGGTCCGGGCATCTCCAACTGTGTGACCGCGATCGCCGCCGCGTTCTGGGCGCACAGCCCCGTCGTCATCGTGACCCCCGAGACGGGGTCGAAGGGTATCGGCCTGGGCGGTTTCCAGGAGGCCCACCAGCTGCCGATGTTCCAGGAGTTCACGAAGTATCAGGCGCACGTCAACAACCCGGCCCGTATGGCGGAGCTCACCGCCCGCGCCTTCGATCGCGCCAAGAGCGAGATCGGGCCGACGCAGCTGAACATCCCGCGTGACTTCTTCTACGGCGAGATCGACGCCGAGATTGCGACGCCGCAGGTGCTCGACCGTGGCCCGGGCGGCGACGCGAGCCTGGATGCGGCGGCCGATCTGCTGGCGACCGCGCAGTTCCCGGTGATCATCTCCGGTGGCGGTGTCGTCATGGGTGACGGCGTGCAGGAGGCGATCGAGCTGGCGGAGCGGCTCGGCGCCCCGGTCGTCAACAGCTACCAGCACAACGACAGCTTCCCGGCGAGCCACCCGCTGTGGTGCGGGCCGCTGGGCTACCAGGGTTCCAAGGCCGGCATGAAGCTGCTGAAGAAGGCCGACGTGGTGCTCGCCCTGGGCACCCGGCTCGGACCGTTCGGCACGCTGCCGCAGTATGGACTCGACTACTGGCCGGAGAGCGCGCAGCTGATCCAGGTCGACGCCGACTCCAAGATGCTCGGCCTGGTCAAGAAGACCGACGTCAGCATCTGCGGCGACGCGAAGGCCGCTGCGTCCGCGCTGGTCGGGCGGCTGGAGGGCCGGGAGACCACGGCCGACGCCACCCGTGAGGAGCGCGCCAAGACGATCCGCGCCGAGAAGGAGGCCTGGGAGGCCGAGCTCGACGAATGGACGCACGAGAAGGACGAGTTCAGCCTCGACATGATCGAGGAGGCGAAGGGCGAGGAGGGCAACTGGCTCAGCCCGCGGCAGGTGTTGCGCGAGCTCGAGAAGGCGATGCCCGAGCACGTGATGGTCTCGACCGACATCGGCAACATCAACTCGGTCGCCCACTCCTACCTGCGGTTCGAGGAGCCCCGCTCGTTCTTCGCCCCGATGAGCTTCGGCAACTGCGGGTATGCGCTGCCGACCATCATCGGCGCCAAGGCCGCGGCGCCCGAGCGCCCGGCGATCGCCTACGCCGGCGACGGTGCCTGGTCGATGAGCATGGTCGAGGTCATGACTGCCGCCCGGCACCACATCCCGGTCACTGCCGTCGTGTTCCACAACCGGCAGTGGGGTGCGGAGAAGAAGAACCAGGTCGACTTCTACAACCGCCGCTTCGTCGCCGGTGAGCTGGACAACCCGAACTTCTCGCAGCTGGCCAAGGACATGGGCGCCGAGGGCGTGCGCGTCGACCAGCTCGACCAGGTCGGCCCTGCACTGAAGGCCGCGATCGACGCTCAGATGAACGAGGGCAAGACCACGGTCATCGAGATCATGTGCACCCGCGA
>CAYPQR010000151.1:0-7020 GCA_964412865.1 uncultured Intrasporangiaceae bacterium | reverse complement strand
GCCTTGCTTCACCTGCGCTGGTCGCCCGCTCCTGCGGAACCTTCGGTCGCTACTGACGCAGCGACAACCGGCGGTCTTTGGTGTGTCCAGAGTACGGGCACCCGGGCGCATCTCCAAATCGAGCCGTGTGAATGCCGAGAGCGCGATCGGCGCGTCCTGCGAACCGTCCCCGGCTTTCGACGACCCTGGCGCCACGTTCACCGTGGCACCACGACCTCATCCGCGTGCGCCTCGCCGGTGAGCAGCAGCGGAAGCACGACCACCGGACAGTTCGCCATCCGTGAGCAGTATTCGCTGGTGGACCCGAGGGTCGCATGCCGGATCGACTCGACACCATGGCTCCCCACCACCAACAGACGCGCCCGCTCCGCCCGGGACACCAGGACGTGCTCGCTATCGCCCTCCTCGACCACGCCGGACACGACGGGATCGAAGTCGACCTCACGACATGCCTCGCAAATCACTCGCCGCTGCAGCTCAGCCGCCTCGTCCGCCACGCACCTGCGGCCACCGATGCGCAGCGGCCACACGGTCACTACCTCGATCGCGCACTTGCGGATGCACGCCTCTTCGACTGCCCATCGCATCGCTCGAACGGATCCCGCCGATCCGTCGACGCCGACGACGATGAGCCCTCCTCCGGTCCGGCCCTCGGCCATTTCTCCTCCGTCACGCCATCGGCGCGCAACCCGAAAACGGTTCGTGCGCGGGTCCTCACCGGGCTCCTCGGACAAGTCTTCGCGGCCGGTGCTGCGAGTGCCAGGGACCAACGTCCCTCGCCTGCACAGATCGTCCTGACCGGCCGTCGACCGACGTTTCGCGATCGGGACCTTCGACCCTGGGAGTCGCCAGGGCGGCGACGGAAAGTGAACGTGTCATCGAACATCCCGCGCTCGCGGGCGACTGAAGGAGCAGCTCATGAAGATGTCCGCCCATCCGACCCGGCGAGAAGGCGCGCCCCCGCGCGCCGAGCAACACGCCGCCGGCACCACACCATCCGTCATTCCGGTGGCTCCGCCACACTCGCGCGTCGCGGCGTATTTCCTTGCGGCACTGCGCCTCAGCCTCGGATGGGTGTTCCTGTGGGCAGCCCTGGACAAGACGTTCGGGCTGGGCCACGAGACCACACACCAGCAGGCCTGGATCCATGGCGGGAGCCCCACCTACGGATTCCTGCACTCCGCCGCGACAGGTCCCTTCGCCGGGATGTACAAGGACATCGCGGGCCAGACGTGGGCGAACTGGCTGTTCATGCTCGGGCTGTTCGGCATCGGCATCGCCCTCACCTGCGGCGTCATGATGCGCCTGTCCGCGGTCGCGGCCGCCATAATGCTCGTGCTGATGTGGTCGGTGGTTCTGCCTCCGTCGGACAACCCGTTCATGGACGACCACCTCATCTACGCCATTACGGCCATCGCACTGGTGGCGCTGCATGCGGGCCGCTATGTCGGGCTCGGCACGTGGTGGGAGCGCCGGCCGTTCGTTCGAAAGCATCGGGCGCTTGTGTGACGTAAGCCGGTTTCGGCGCCGTGCAACCGGCGCCGGGACCGGTTTCTCAGGTCCGACAGGGTTGCAGCCAGGTAGCGGTCACGAGGACCGCAGCATCGGCGGCAGCACCAGGACGTTGGTCCCTACGTCGTCGGCGCTCGAGCGCATAGCGTAGGCACCGGATCGATCGTCACGTGGTGATGATCGACGAAGGAGACGAGACCGATGAACATCCTGGTCGCCTACGAGACGGTCCACGGTTCGACCCGATCGATCGCCGAGAACATCGGGCGAGCGCTGGGAGCCTACGCGGTCGTCACGGTGTGCCCCATGCACCAGGCTCCGCGACTGGACCAGTTCGACGCATTCGTGTTCGGCAGCGCCGAGATCAAGGGGACGTGGTTGCCGCGGGCCTGCGCGTTCTTGAGACACAACGCCGAGACGATCGGCGACAAGCCCGTGTGGCTGTTCGCGGTCGGTATCAGCGACGCCAGGCCCCGCCCGCTTCGCGAGGCATCACGCCGTCGTGAAGAGCGCGAACTGCGCCGATGCGGCCAGGCCACGCTGGCCCCGCGTGACATGCGGGTGTTCAGTGGATTCATCGGCAGCGAACGGCTGCCGTCGCACCGGATCAACCGCCTTCTTCCGCACGCGCGACTGGTGCGGTCGGGCGACTTCCGCCGATGGCCGGAGATCATGGCCTGGGCTCGGCAGATCGCGGCCGCCGTGGCCGAAACGCGCGCGGCATGAGGCCGCGGCCCTGCCACGCGACGATGCTCCGAAGACGCCCACCCGCGAGCGGTGCGGACGCTCGAGCATGGGGTCGTCCTGGCGGGTCAGGCGTTCGGCCAGGGCCACAGACCCGCGTGGCGCATGCATTCTTCGGCCTCGTCGAGTTCGTCGAGCGTGTAGAGCCCGGCGACGTGCGCGACCTCTTCCCGCCAGCCGTCTCGAGAACAGCCGCGGGCCGCTGCGCCGATACCGATCTCGGCGAGGTATTTGACCTTGGGGGAACAGGCGGCGCGATCGAGGCCCTCGACCCCGCCGGCCGCGGACTCGGCCAGGCCCTCCAGGTCGGCGATCGCGGCGCGGACCGCATCCTGGTCAGTGGTGGAGTGCTGCTGGTCCACAAGTGGTCACCCGATCCGATCAACCCGAAGAGAGGGGACTGACCTCCATGGTAGATCGATCATGTGGCCGGGTGAGCACAATCTTGAATGCGACGGTGTCGCCGAGCCGCACGTTCGGCCCGATGGGGAGCGGGCCGAGCGCGGCACATACGACGCGGTCTGCCCGCTGCCGGGCCGTGTAGTCGGCAAAAGTAGGCAGAGCGCGGCCCGCCCGCCCCAACCCGTCCGCTGCTCGCGCCGCACGAGGATCGGCTTGTCGACGAGGGCGAGGACTATCACTGCCAGACTGACGCGGTGGTCTCATCTCATTCTTTACCGGCCGGCCCGGGTGAACTCGTTGACCTGCTGACTCGTTGGGCGCGCCAGACCGACTGGGTGGAATGGGTCGAGCTGGCGGGTTCCCTGGGACGTGGCGCAGGCGATGAGGCTCCGACGTGGACGCGGCGGCAGGCGTCACCGGCGATGACCGGCTCGACGCCGTCGAAGGAGCAGTGCGAGGGCTGCGCTGCGGCGGGAGTGGACGTTCCTGGCCTGCATCAGCGCTCATGACGCTTTGAGGCACATCGGACGGGGAAAGACGTGGCGAGCATTGCGGAGCCTGGGAGAGGCACGCGACTTGTACCTCCAACTGGTTGCGGCGCAGGAACGAGTGATCTTCCCTCAATTCGGGGCGGTCAGCCTGGAGAATGCCGACCGGCCAGTGCCGCCCAGACTCACCAAAACCCTTGCAAGCACACCAGATGCAGAGTCGATCCGAACCGCCATAGGTCAGCTCTTGACCCTGCTGCACCCATTCATCACGGAGCACCACCTGCAAGAACTCGTGGCCGCGCTGGACCGGCATCGCTGCCCGTAGAGGCTTCCGGCACCCCCGTGGGCGGATCGTCTGACGGGACGAGCCGGAGTGATACCGCGGCCAGCCGCTGTCAGTGCACGCTCTGGCGGAGCACGGCGCCGACGACCTCGTCCCTGGGCTGACCGTTGATCTGCACTCTCGGACCGGCCACTTCGAGCTTGACGTCGCACGCGGAGACTCCTGGCAGATCGGCCCGGATCACGAACGCTTCATCGGTTTCCCACGGCGAGGCACCCAACGCGCCGTGGCGTGTTACGGCCGGCGGCCACCTCGAACACCCGGCCCCGCACCAGACTTCGTCCTCGCCAGAGACCACCGGCGGTGGCGCAGCCTGCCGGATGGCGTCGGCGCGACCCGGCGGCAGGGTCATGGTCGTCACCGCCTCACGGTGCCCGTGACCTCGCCGGCCCGTCAGGGACTTTCGTCCCTTGTTCCCGTCCGGGCCGAGCGAGACGGTTGACGCAGCACGTCCGTGGCGAGCGGAACATGGAGAAGCGAGCATGACACCAATCCACTGGAGTTACCCACTCGACGGACCCGGTCCGCAGGCAACGCGTCGGGATCCGCGATGATGCGGTCCGGACGCATGAACTCGCCATCGGGAGTCGGCCAGAGTCTGACCAGCACCAGACTTCCACCGATCCTCCAGGACTCCCGCCTGCGGCACGAAGTGACGACGAGGCTCGAGAGCGTCCCCGGAGTGCGCGCATCAATGATCGGGGTCGCCGCACACGGTGGGGCGATCACCCTGAGCGGGCGCGTGCACAGCGTCGCCGAACGACTCGCGGCGCTGCGCACCGCACTCCACGTGAATGGTGTCACGGCAGTCGCCGACGAGTTGATCGTGGAGCAACCGCGGCAGGACCCGACCGACAGCCAGATCGCCGACTCGGTGGCGCAAGCGTTGATGCTCCACCCGTCCCTCCCGCCGAACACGGTTCAGGCCACTGTTCGTCATCATCTGGTCTCGCTCACCGGGGCCATCGCGGATGAGTACCAGCGCAGGCGCGTGTACTGGCTCGTCGCGCAGATACCCGGCGTGACCACGGTCGTCAACAACATCACGACCACGCTTGCCCGCTGACCCTGCTCTGCGCGATCGGCGTCATGGACCGGTGGTGCACACGCGGTCCGGCACCCGATCAGGGCCGATGAGGAGTGCTCACATGACAACAGAACCACAAGGCCGTGTGGTCGTCGGCATCGACGGATCGGACACCTCCGATCTCGCTCTGGACTGGGCAGTTGACGAGGCCCGGCGTCGCAGCCTTCCCTTGCACCTCGTGCACGCCCGGGAGGTGGACGACTGGTGGCGCCTCGTCAGGTTGCCCGTGCCCGCCGAACTGCTGCACGCTCCCGACCCGATGCTGCAAGAACGTGCCGAACGGGCCCGCGGCGACGGGACCCCGGCGTTGGCAGTCACGGCCGAGTCCTCGGTCGCGCACCCGTCCCGAGTGCTCATCGAGCTGTCCGAGAACGCCGCGGTCGTCGTGCTGGGCGCACGGGGCCACGGCCCTGCAGCCCAGGCGCTGCTCGGCTCCGTCTCGGCGCAGGTGAGCGCCCACGCGCATTGCCCCGTCGTGATCGTTCGTCAGCCCGCCGGCAAGCACGCCCTGAGCCGCGTGGTGGTCGGCGTGGACGGTTCCGACTGGTCGAGATCGGCCGTGGCCCATGCGTTCGACCAGGCGGCGTCCCGATCCGTCGGGTTGACCGCCGTCCACGCCCTGGTCGAGCCGATCGGCGATGGACTCGTCTCACGCCGGATCACACCGGGCGAACAGCGAGCCACGATGCGCGAGCGCCGAACCAAGATCTTCGGGGTGCTCGCAGACCTCGGCAGCCAGTACCCACAGGTGGACGTCCGAGACTGCATCCGTCTCGACGAACCCGCCGAGGCACTCATCGACGAATCCGACCGGGCAGAGCTACTGGTCGTCGGAAGCCGCGGTCTCGGGGGCTTTGCCGGCCTTCTGCTCGGCTCCGTCAGCAGGGCCGTCCTCGCCCGAGCCGCCTGCCCGGTCGCGGTCGTCCGGCCACGCCGAGGGACCTGAACCGTCAGGACCTAAGTCCCTGGCGGCGCAGACCCATCGGGTGTGGAATGGCCGCAACACCCGTCGCAACCAGACCACCACGCGCAGTATGGGCCGGAGGTTCGTCATGACCCGCCTTCCCAAAGGGACCATCCTCGTCGGAATCGACGGCTCGCCGCCGAGCGACGCCGCCCTCACGTGGGCACTCGACGAGGCCGGGCTCCGCGGCCGGCCCGTCCACCTGGTGCACGCCCGAGGTGAGGTCGGCTGGTGGCCGCGCGCCGAACCACCCCACCGACCGGACACCGCCGACACTCGCGACGGCGTGCTCGCCGAGAGCATGCGGTACGCGCGGCAGCACGCTCCCCAGCTGAAGGTGACCTGCTCGACGGCCGACACCGTCGCCGCAGCGGCGATCCTCGAGCGATCCGCAGATGCGGAACTGATCGTCCTCGGCGGGCGGAGCGGAGACACCGTGCGCAGCATCCTGCTCGGCTCGGTGTCCCGGCAGGTCGCGGCGCATTCAGCCTGCCCCGTCGTCGTGGTGCACGACGAGTCCTACCGCTCCCGAGACACATCCGGTATTGCCGTCGGGATCGACGGCTCCACCGGGTCGATGCAGGCGCTGGAATTCTCCTTCGCGCGAGCGGCGGAACGCCATCTCGCACTCACCGTGGTGCACGCCTGGTGGCTGGGGCAGCCCAGCAGACCGCCGGTCGGCGCCGAGGAGACCGCAGGCACGGTGCAGCAACTCCTGACGGAGGCGACCGCCCCGCTTCGAAAGCAGTATCCGGACGTCGACGTTCATGAGCGACTCGTTCACTCGCAAGCCGTCGATGCGCTCGTCGATGCCTCCGCCGCGGCGCAACTGCTGGTCATCGGGTCTCGGGGAGCCGGCGGGTTCCGTGGCCTCTTGCTGGGCTCCGTGTCTCACCGGGTGCTCCAGCATGCACTCTGCCCCGTGGCCGTGCTGCATCCGCAGCGCAGCTCCTGACGCGAGCCCGCGCGGACGATCGCCGGCAGCCGCCGGCCGCAGCGATCCCTGCCCGGCGGACGGTGGACGGGTCAGTCGAACAACCCGTCCGGCCTCGTGGTCATCTCCCGCCGCACCCGCGGCGTCCAGCCCCGCAGCAGCGGAAGCAGCCAGCACACGACCGCGGCGTCGACCAGCAGCAGTGCGCCGAGCACGATGAGCCCCGGCGTGCCCGACCCCGTCCGTGCGCTCGAGTGTAGGGCGGGCCCCACCCCGGCCGTGCGCCGGCAATGTGCGACCGACGCGAAACGGCCCCCATCCTCGTGTCGAAGATGGGGGCCGCCGCTGCGGTACGTCAGGCGCTCGCGGACTCGTCCTCCGTCAGCAGACCCTTGGTGCGGGTGCTGTCGAGCGGGATGCCCGGGCCCATCGTCGTCGACATGGTCGCCTTGGTGATGTAGCGGCCCTTCGACGCCGATGGCTTGAGCCGCAGGATCTCCTCCAGCGCCGCCGCGTAGTTCTCCACCAGCTTCTGCTCGTCGA
>CAYPQR010000150.1:0-7025 GCA_964412865.1 uncultured Intrasporangiaceae bacterium | reverse complement strand
AGGGCCTTTCGGCCGGCGAGGTCGTCCAGTTGGGTGCGGCAGGAGAAGCCGTCTGCCAGGATGACCGCGTCAGCTGGTGCGGCGTCGACTGCGGGCAGCAGGTCGTGCTCCGCCACCTTGACAGAGATGTCGTAGTGCCCTTGCTCGACGCCGAAATTCCCTGCCAGGCCGCAACAGCCACCGACCCGCGTCAGCTCGGCACCGGCATCTCGAAGCAGACGTTCGTCCGCGCTCCAGCCCATGATCGCGTGATGATGGCAGTGGGGCTGCGCGACCACGCGCACACCGCTCAGGTCCGGTGGCCGCCAATCGGGCGTGCGCTGAAGGAGCTCGGCGAGCGTCACCGTCGCATCCCGCACCGATTCCGCGGCGTCGCCCGGCACGAGCTCTGTGAGCTCGTCACGCAATACTGCCGTGCACGACGGCTCCATGCCGACAATGGGAAGGCCGGCCTCGACGGCGGGTGCCAGCACCGAAACAGTGGACGTCAAGCGGTGTTTCGCCCCGTCGAGCTGGCCGGTCGTGATCCAGGTGAGGCCACAGCATACGGCCTGAGGTGTGAGCACCGGCTCATAGCCCGCGGCTCGCAGGACGTTCACACTCGCCCGCCCGACCTCGGGTGAGAAGCTGTCGGTGAAACTGTCGGCGAACAACACCACCTGGCCGGGTTCGACACTGGCTTGGTCGAATTCACGTAGCCCATGACGTAAAGCCCACTGACGGAACCCGACCGGCGCGAACTGTGGCAACGACCGCCGCGAGTCGACCCCGGCGAGAGTCTTGAGCGCTGGGACCTTGTCGCCGACTCGCAGTATCGCGTTCGCGAGCCGAGGAGCGCGCCCCGCCAGCCGCGTCCACCGCGGCAACTGCCCGAGGATGTAGTGCGTGCGCGGACGCAGCCTGCCCTTGTAGGACTGATACAGCACTTCCGCCTTGTATGACGCCATGTCGGTGCCCGTCGGACAGTCCGATGCGCACCCCTTGCACGACAAACAGAGATCGAGCGCCTCATGCACCTCGGGCGAGCGCCAACCATCGCCGATCACCGACCCGTTGACCATCTCCTGCAGGATCCTGGCGCGCCCGCGCGTCGAATGCATCTCATTGCCCGTCGCCAAATATGACGGGCACATCACGCCACCCGAATCCGTATTGTCGGCGCGGCACTTGCCCACACCCGTGCACCGATGAAACGCTTGAGCGAGGTTGCCACCATCCTTCGACCATGCGAAACCCAGCTTCCCGGCCGGCACGGCGGGTGAGGGGAAGCGCAGATCCCGATCGACCGGTGCCGGATCGACCAGGACGCCCGGGTTGAGCAGGTTGTCCGGATCACAGATGCGCTTGACCGCGGCGAACAGATCCAGCGTCTCCGCCGAATACATGTGCGGCAGAAGCTCGCTGCGAGCGCGACCATCGCCGTGCTCGCCCGACAACGAACCGCCATACCCTGCGACGAGACTCGCGGCGTCGTTCAAGAAGGAGCGCAGCACCGAGGGGCCGTCCGGCCGGTCCAGAGGCAGATCGATGCGGGCGTGCACGCACCCGTCCGCGAAGTGTCCGTAGGGGAAGGCGCTCAGGCCGAATTGCTCGAGTAGCGCGTCGAAGTCACGCAGGTATTCACCGAGGCGCCACGGCGGCACGGCCGCATCCTCCCAGCCGCCGTGCGCCGGCCGGCCCGACGGAGCGCGACCCGCCAGACCCGCGCCGTCGGACCGAATCCGCCACAGTGCCGTGGCCTCGTCGGCGCGCTCGACCACCCGGGCATCTTGCGCACCGAGGCCATCGTCCGCCGCCATGCGTCGAGCCCTGGCGAGCACCTCGTCGCGATCGTCCCCGCTGACCTCGGTGAAGAGCCAGGCCGCTCCCGTCGGCAACGCCGGCACCGCCTGCGGCCCGAGTCGCTCCCGGACGACGTCGACGAGCCGCGCGTCCAGCCCCTCACATGCCGTGGGTGCGTGGGTCAGCACCGCGGACGCGGCCTCCCCGGCGCTCGCGATGTCCGGATAGCCGAGCACGACCATCACGCGATGGGCAGGGTCCCGGACCAGCCGCACCGTCGCCTCGGTGACCAGACCCAGAGTGCCTTCGCTGCCGACCAGGAACCGCGCCACGTCGACGCCCCGCTCGGGCAGCAGATGCTCCATGGCATAGCCCGACACCTGCCGCCCGAATCGGCCGAATCCGGTGCGGATCTCGGAGAGTCGCCCCTCTGCCAGCCTGCCGAGAGCCCTCGCCTCGGTCGCGTCGCCGCTCGAGGCCGCCGTCTCGTCCGTGCGGGCGTGCAGGTCGAAGCGGGTGCCCGTGCCGAAGACGCCCCGCAGACGCACGATGTTGTCGACGGTGCGCCCATAGCCGAGGGTGCGTGATCCGCACGCGTTGTTGCCGATCATCCCGCCGATGGTGCATCGCGTCGACGTGGACGGGTCGGGGCCGAAGCGCAGTCCGAACGGCGCGGCGGCGCGCTGCAGCGTGTCCTGGACCACCCCTGGCTGCACGACCGCGGTGGCGGCGTCCGGGTCGACGTCGACCACCCGATCGAGATGTCGGGACAGGTCGATGACCAGACCTGGGCCGATCGAATTGCCGGCCACCGAGGTGCCCGCTCCGCGTGCGGTAAGAGGCACCCCGAGCTCTCGCGCGACGGCATACGCACCCTCCACCTCGCCGGCGTCGCGGGGGAAGGCGACGACCTGCGGTGGAATGCGATACAGCGAGGCGTCGGTGGAGTATGCCGCGCGGATCGCGGCATCGGCCGTCGCCTCGATGCCGGCCGCGTGGAGTTTCGCGAGAAGCTCTGCCATGAGTAACATGTTACTCATGGCAGATGAGGCGAAGGCGACCCTGGCCTCGACGGTGGAGGAACGCGTGCGCGGCTGGATCCGCGACGGGACGCTGGAGCGCGGTGAACTGTATTCGGTGCAGCAACTCTCGGACTGGTTCGAGATGTCGCGCAGCCCGGTCCGGGAGGGGCTGCTCGCGGTCGCCGAGGCCGGTCTGATCGAGTTCACCCGCAACCGCGGGTTTCGCGTCGTCGTGCCGGGTGCGCGTGACGTCGCGGAGATCTTCGGACTGCGGCTGGCGCTGGAGCCGCCCGCCGCCCGTCGTGCGGCGGTGACCCGATCCGACGCCGACGCGAGCACGCTGGCGCGGCTGGTCGATTCGATGGAGGAGGCGGCTGACGGCGCCGACTCGACGGGATTCGCCGCCGACGACCAGCGGCTGCATCAGGAGATCATGCGGGTCGCCGGCAACTCGAGGGCGGCGAGCGTCATCGAGGGGCTGCGGGATGTGACCAGAGTGCTCGGGCCGTCGACGGCCGGCCGCTCGAGGTCGTTGCAGGACATTCTGGGTGAACACCGCCCGTTCGTGGATGCCATCGTGGCGCGCGACGCGGCGCGGGCCGAGATGTCGATGCGGCGGCACCTGGTCGCCACGGGCCGTCTGCTGGTGCAGCAGTGCTACGACGACGGCGACGCGGATGCGTTCAGACTGTGGGACGCCATCGTCGACGAGGATGCCTGACCGCGCTCAACGGCCGAGTGAGGCGTCGTCGGGCACCGCGTGGGACACCTCGGAGGCGGTGGCCATGACCATCGGTCCCAGTTCGGCAATGCGGTCGCGGCGCATTCGAACAGCCGGTGCCTGCAGGACGATTGCCGCATGCGCCTCGCCCGACTCGCCCATGACCGGCGCGCCGACACAGCGCACGCCCTCGACGTTCTCCTCGAGATCGACCGCGTATCCGCGCTCCTGGATCTCCTCCAGCTGCTGAACGAGCTGGTGCCGTGTCGCCAGCGTTCCCGGCGCGACGGGTTCGAGCCGGTCGGGAAGGGCGTCGAGGTAGTCCTGCCTGGCTCGGGTGAAGGCCAGGATCGACTTGCCGGATGCCGTGCTGTAGAGCGGGAACCGAGCGCCGATCGTCTGCTCGAAGCGTAGGGGCAGCGTCGACTGCACGCGCAGCAATACGACCGACTCGTCGCCCTCGCGGATGCTCAGGTTGACGGACTCGCGGGTCTGCTTCGCCAGCTCGCGCATCGCCGGCAGCGCCTTGTCCAGGCCGAGGACTCGCTGGGCGGCCTGTCCGAGAAGGGCTGTGCGTGCCCCCAGGTGATATGCGTCGGTGACCGGGTTCCGCCGGATCATCCCCTCGGCGGCGAGCGCCTTGGCCATACGGCTCGTCGTGCCGGGTGTGAGCCCCGTATGGCCGGCGAGCTCGGTGAGCGTCAGCTCGTCGCGCTCCGACAGTGCAACGAGCAGGCTGAGGGCGCGCTGGATCGACTGCGTGCCGGACGGGCGCGGCGAGGTCTCGGGGGCCATGCCGTGCAGCCTACTGATCCTCATCGGCGAAAACTCTTGTGATCGGGCTCACACGTCTATATGGTGGCGGTCATCGTCACATTATGGAGGCATGATGACTCAGCTCAACGAATCCGTGTTCACCTGGGCGGCGCCGCCGCTGAAGTTCGGCGTCGGAGCCCTCGATGAGATCGGCGCCGAGGCCGGGTCACGCGGAGCCCGCTCCGCCCTCGTGCTCACCGACCCCGGCGTCGCCGAGACCGGCGTGCCGGCGCGGGTGCGGGCATCGCTGGAGGCCGCGGGTCTCGAGGCGGAGATCTTCGACCGCGTCGGCGTCGAACCGACCGACGAATCGATCGCGGAGGCCGTCGACTACGCACGGACGCGCCAGTGGGACTGTTTCGTGGCCGTCGGCGGAGGTTCGTCGATCGACACGGCCAAGGCGGTCAACCTCCTCACCAGCCACGACGGCGACCTCATGGACTTCGTGACGCCGCCCATCGGAGGCGGCCGCAGGCCCACCAACCCGCTCAAACCGCTGATCGCTGTGCCGACGACCGCCGGCACCGGATCGGAGTCCACGACCATCTGCGTCGTCGACCTGCTGTCCATGCATCTCAAGGCCGGTGTGAGTCACCCGGCGTTGCGGCCCTCGCTCGCGATCGTGGACCCGACGACGACCGTCACATTGCCGGCCGAGGTGACCGCGGCCAGCGGTATGGACGTGCTGTCGCATGCGCTGGAGAGCTACACCAGCGTGCGGTTCGACGCCAAGCCCGCGCCAGAGGACCCCATGGCGCGGCCGGCCTTCTGTGGTGCCAACCCGATCAGCGATGTGTGGTGCGAGATGGCACTCGGGCTCGTCGGCGCCAATCTGCGTCGTGCGGTCATGAACGGCCGCGACCTGCAGGCACGCACTCAGATGGCGCTCGCATCCACGTATGCGGGCACCGGATTCGGCAATGCGGGCACTCACCTTCCGCACGCGAACGCCTATCCGGTCGCCGGCGCGGTCAAGGCATACAAGGCCGACGGCTACCCGGAGATGCCGATGGTGCCGCACGGACAGGCGGTGTCGGTCACGGCTCCGCAGGTGTTCCGCTGGACCTATCCGGGCGACCCACAGCGTCATCTGCGGGCAGCAGAGCTCCTCTCCGGCCGCACGTTCACCACGCAGGACGGGGCCGATGCGCTCGCGGACACGCTGCAAGACCTCATGCGCGACATCGGTGTCCCCTCGAGCCTGCGCACATTCGGCTATGTCGAGTCGGACGTCGATGAGCTGGTGGCTGGTGCGATGAAGCAGACACGTCAGCTGTCGGTGGTGCCCCGCCCGGTCACCGCCGAAGCGCTCGGCGACATCTTCCGGGCATCGTTCTAGGAGGCCCCGCCATGACCGATCTGACCGAGGAGACGACCGCCGACGGGCCGGCGCGGCGCAGGCAGCTGCGGACCGTGCTGCTGTCCTGCGTCATGGGAACCACCATCGAGTGGTACGACTTCTTCCTGTACGGCGTCGCTGCGGGGCTCATCTTCAACAAGCAGTATTTCCCGAGCCACGACCCCGTGGTGGGCACTCTGCTCGCCTTCGCCACGTTCGCCGTGGGCTTTGTCGCGCGACCGATCGGCGGGCTGATCTTCGGCCACCTCGGTGACAAGGTCGGACGCAAGAAGAGCATGGTCATGACCATGCTGATCATGGGCGTCGCGACCTTCCTGATCGGGTGCCTGCCGACCTACGCCTCCATCGGTGTGGCGGCGCCGATCGCGTTGGTGCTCCTGAGGATCCTGCAGGGGCTCGCCGTCGGAGGGGAGTGGGGCGGTGCGGTGCTCATGTCGGTCGAGTATGCGCCGAAGGGTCGCCGCACCCTCTTCGGATCGGTCCCGCAGATGGGCCTCGCCGTCGGCCTCATGCTCGGCACCGGCATCTTTGCACTCGTCGGAGCCGTCATGGCCGACTCGTCATACACGGCCTGGGGCTGGCGCATCACCTTCTGGCTGAGCCTGTTGCTGGTCGTCGTCGGCATGATCATCCGTCTGAAGGTCATGGAGTCCCCGGCGTTCCTCGAGCTCGAGAAGCGGCAGGAGCGCTCCAAGATCCCGGCCCGCGACCTCGTCGCGGAGCCCGAGAACAGGCGGAACCTGTGGCTCGGCATGGGAGCCCGCTGGGTGGAGGGCGTCGCCTTCAACGCGTGGGCGGTCTTCTCGATCACGTATGCGTCGGACACGCTCGACATGGACAGCGGCTCGGCCTTGGTGGCCGTCATGGTCGCGGCCGGGGTGCTCCTGGTGATGATCCCGGTGTGGGGCCACATCGGCGACAAGTTCACCAGCCGGCGCACGTATGCGCTGGGCGTGGTGTTGGCCGTGCTGGCCCCGTTCCTCACCTTCCCACTGATCAACAGCGGCGACGAATTGCTGCTCGGCATCGGGATCGTGGTGGCGCTCGGCATCCTGTATCCGGTGCTCTACGCCCCGGAGGCTGCGTTCTTCGCGGATCTCTTCCCCGTCAACGTCCGGTACACGGGCATCTCGGTCGTTTATCAGATGTCGGGGATCGTGGCCTCCGGGCTGACACCGCTCATCCTGACCTGGCTGCTCGACCGTGCGGGCGGTGGCGTCTCACTGATCGTCGTCTACTTCGTGCTGACGGGTGCGGTGAGCCTGGTCTGCACACTGATGATTCGGCCGCAGCGACAGCTCAGGTCGCGGACCCGCCGGGTGAA
>CAYPQR010000149.1:0-7076 GCA_964412865.1 uncultured Intrasporangiaceae bacterium | reverse complement strand
ATCCTCACAAGCACCGATCCGCTCCGCGTCTCGCTGCTTGATCGTCTCAGCTGAAGCTGTCGCCGCAGGCGCAGCTGGAGCCCGCATTGGGGTTGTCGATGGTGAAGCCCTGCTTCTCGATGGTGTCCGCGAAGTCGATCTTGGCGCCGTCGAGATACGGTGCGCTCATCCGGTCGACGACGACTTCGACGCCGTCGAAATCACGCACCAGGTCGCCGTCGAGGGTGCGCTCGTCGAAGTACAGCTGATAGACCAGGCCCGAACACCCACCCGGCTGGACCCCGATGCGCAGGCGCAGGTCGTCGCGACCCTCCTGCTCCAGCAGGCTCTTGACCTTGCCTGCTGCGACGTCGGTCAGCTCGACGCCGTGGGCGGCAACTTCGGTATTGGTGTTGGTGTCGACGCTCATGGTGTTCCTTCGCTGCGTTGCGTGTGGAGAAATCCGGTCAACGATGGCCAACCACCGCGGGCCCGAACTTGTTCCCGTGCCCCTTCAGGGTACGTCGCTACGGGCCGGTGGTGTCCAGGTGCCCGCCACTCGGCGTGCCATGCCGGCAAGTGCGCGACAGACGTCGAGATCCTCCAGCCGGCCGCTGCGGGGACCGGGCCGGTAGAGCGGGTAGGCGCCGGAGATCCCGAACGACATCGTCTCCCGGCGGCCGATCTCGATCTCCCGGGCGATCAGAACCACCGGTCGCCCGTACCGCCCTGCGGCCTGCGCCACTTCATACGGCACCGAATGCTCCAGCACCCGCCAGTCGAACGTCTCGGTCACGGTGACGACCAGGTCGGCGCGACTCGCGGCCTCGTCCAGGCCGACCGTCTGCGCCACCTGGGCGGGCCCGCTCACCAGTTGTGCCCCGAGCAGCGCCAGACCGAAGGCGAGCCCGCCGCCGGCGCCACTGCCGGGCAACCGGTCGAGGCGCTGCGGGCCACCGTCCAGCAGATCCCGGCGCTCGGCCACGAGCGACCGGGCACGCTGCGCGAAGTCACCCATCTCCCGCTCCCGCTCCTGCGCCCACTGCTGGGTCTGCCCGAACAGGTCGACACAGCGCGCGCTCGCACCCTTCAGACCGAGCAGCAGCGGGTCGTCACTGGTCGCCCCGACCAGCTGGGTGTCACCGACGCACCGCCTGGCGGCCGGCAGCACCTCGTCCAACTCCGCCGTCCCGGCAACCTCGTCGCCCGCGAGCGCTCGCAGCAGGCCCAGCCCGCCGTCGAGGGTCGCCGTGTCCCCCACGCCGACCACGATCTGCGACGGCCGCAGCCGCAGGGCCGCGGCGATCAGCTCGCCCACGCCCCGACTGCCGTACGGGCCGGGCAGCGCCATCCCGTCGCCGGCCAGCTGCATGCCGAGCACCTGAGCGGCCTCCAGATAGACGACGTCGCCGCGGGGGCCAGGCACGACCAGCATCGTGCACGGCACCTTCGCGCCCCACGCGTCGGTCGCCGTCACGGGCTCCGCGCGGCCGAGTCGCTCGAGCGCCGCCGTGAAGCCCAGATCCCCCGATGCCAGCGGCAGGGCCTCGACCTCCACTTCAGGGTTGGTCTCGGTCCAGCCCTCCCGCAACAATCTCGCGACCTCGACGGAGGTGAGTTGGGCGAGGCGGTCGGGCACCAGGAGCACGCGCATGGCACCCATTGTCGCGGTGCCCTACCTGAGCAGGAGCAGCCGGGCGCCGAATGCGAGGCACGCCAGGTTGATCAGCAGCATGATCATCGCCCAGACCCCACCGGAGAGGAACGTCATGCGGGCCAGCTGATCGGGGTCGGACGTGCGGGCACCTCCGTGCGCGCGACTACGCCGCAGATCGAGCACCGAGCGGGGTGCCGCCAGCAGCAGGAACCACGCCACGGCATACGCGAACGCCGTCTGCCACCAGGTCGACAGCCAGCCGGTCACCGCGACCAGGACGATGCCGCTGACCAGCACGACCCACAGCCCGTAGAGGTTGCGGATCTGCAGCAGGAGAAGGCACAGCAGCGCGAGCAGCCCCCACAGCATCCCGACCGCGTGGCCGGTGCCCAGCACCCAGGCCGCCAGCAGACCGAGCACGCCCGGACCGATGTAGCCGGCGAGCAGGGTCGCGACCATACCGGGACCCCGCGGCCGGCCCCGTGAGACGGTCAGCCCGGAGCTGTCCGAGTGCAGCCGTATGCCGGACAGCGAACGGCCCGCGAGCAACGCCACCACCCCGTGGGATCCTTCGTGGGCGACCGTCACGACGTGTCGCACGACGCTCCAGCTCGTCGGCCAGATGATCGCCAGGAAGGCCACGACACCCGACGCCGCCACGACCGGCCGGTCGGCCGGCGGCACCACCTCGGTGACCGTCGCCCACCACCCGCTCGAGCTGATCAGGCCTCCTCACCCACGACACCGTCGATGAGCTCGCGCACGATGTCGATATGACCTGCGTGGCGGGCATACTCTTGCAGGACGTGCAGCAGGATCCACTGCAGTTGGGGCGCCTGCTCCGAGCCGGTGAACCGGCCGCCGACCCGGGCCTGCTCATCGAGTTCGTGTGCCTCGACGATGGCACGAGTCCGCTCCCCGACCTCCCGCAACCGTCGTTCGAGGGCGTCGACACCCTCGGTCGTCGCACGCCACCCGGTGCCGCTGCGGTCGCCCCACGGCTCGTCGACCGGCGATGCCAGGAATCCCCATTGGAGCCAGCGGCGCTCCATGTGCACCAGGTGGTTGATCAGCCCGGACGGCGTCCAGCCGCTCGGCACCCTCGAAACGCGCAGATCGGCATCGGACATGCCACGCACCTTGGCGATGATCACGGCGCGGTAGAAGTCGAGGTAGTCCAGCAGCAGGCCCCGCAGGTCGTCGGTGGAGGCGGGTTCGGGGAATCGGCTCATGACGCCGCCCGCGACACGGTCTCGAGCCAGAGCCGGCCGTAGTGCCGCCCGTCGACCTCGAGAGCGACGTCGACGACCGAGTCGGCTCTCCCGTGCGGATCATGAGCGTGGTCGCCGGACCAGTCGCGCCGGTCGACGATCGTGCGGCCGCGCGACCAGGTGCCGGCCAGTTCGACTCTCATCGGCAGTTGCTCGCAGCGCAGCCGCTCGGGATCGATCACCGCGCAGACCGCACCCGCGTCACCGATCGTCGCGGCATCGCGGCCGAACCGCTCACACTGGAAGTCGATGAGCCGACCGGCCAGCTCGGCGGCTCCGCGCTCCCCGACGGCGATCAGATCGTGTGCCTGAGCACGAGTCACGACCGGGTCGTAGAACACGTCGAGGCCGTACATCGTGACCGGTATGCCCAGCTCGGTCGCCGCGGCGAGCACGATCGCCGCCGCCTCCGGGTCATGGAAGACGTTGAACTCCGCCGACGCCGTCGCATTGCCGGACTGCGCCGCTCCTCCCATGAAGACGATCCGCGAGATGCCCTCGCTGACCGCCGGGAAGGTGCGCAGCAGCAGGGCGATGTCGGTCAACGGCGCCGTCGGCACCACGGTCACCCGCTCGCCTCTGGCTGCGGCCGCCATCAGCACATCCCGCAGCATTTCGACGGCGTGCCGGTCATCCGGCGGCCGATGCGACGACGGCCAGCCGAGGTCGCCCATTCCGTCCTCACCGTGCACGTGCCGCGCGTCGACGGGGCGCTCCAGCAGGGGCCGCTGCGAACCCCGCGCCACCGGCACGTCGGGGCGGCCCGCGACGTCGAGCACCTGCAGGGTGTTGCGCACGACACCGTCCACGTCGGTGTTGCCGCCGACACAGGCGACCGCGCGCAGGTCGATCCGCGGATGCAGAGCGGCGAGCAGCAGCGCGCACGCGTCGTCCACGCCGGTGTCGACACTCATGACCACCGGTATCGTCACACCGCCACCATTCCGTCGGTGTCGATCGCGGGGTTGTTCTGTGGGCTGACCCGCTCGGCCTCCGGGGGCGGACCGGGCGGCGTCCCGTCGCCGAACGGCGTGCCGCCCAGTCGTTCCCGCCCGTGCGGCGTCGTCCAGCCGCTGAGATCCGGACCCTTGGGCACGATGCCGGTCGGGTTCACGTCCTTGTGCACGATGTAGTAGTGCGCCTTGATCTGTGCGAAGTCGATCGTGTCGCCGAATCCGGGCGTCTGGAAGAGATCCCGGGCATACGCCCACAGCACGGGGAACTCGCTCAGTTTCTGCCGATTGCACTTGAAGTGCCCGTGATAGACGGCGTCGAAGCGAGCGAGCGTGGTGAACAGCCGCACATCGGCCTCAGTGACGTGGTCTCCCACGAGATAGCGCCGCGTGGCCAGACGCTCCTCCAGCCAGTCCAGCGCCGTGAACAGCCGGTCGTACGCCGCGTCGTAGGCCTGCTGGGTGCCGGCGAACCCGCAGCGGTAGACGCCGTTGTTGACCTCGGTGTAGACGCGGTGCATCACCTCGTCCATCTCCTCACGCCATTGCGGCGGATACAGTTCGGGCGCGCCCTCCCGCTGGTATTGCGTCCACTGCGAGGACAGGTCGAGCGTGATCTGCGGGAAATTGTTGGTGACGACCTGGCCTGTCGGCACGTCGACGATCGCGGGCACGGTGATGCCCCGTGGGTACCCGGGCTCCCGCTTCTCATAGGCGTCCTTCAGCCGGGGGATGCGCAGGACCGGGTCGACGCCGCCCGGGTCGAGGTCGAACGTCCAGCTGTTCGCGTCGTGCGTCGGACCGCACAGCCCCATCGAGAGGGCGTCCTCGAGCCCGAGCAGCCGCCGCACGATGATCGTGCGGTTTGCCCATGGGCACGCCCGCGCGACGACCAGCCGGTAGCGTCCTGGCTCCACCGGCCAGCCGTCGGCGCCGTCGGTCGTGATCCGGTCGCTGATGTATCGGGTGTCCCGCTCGTAGCTGGGCTCGACATACGTCATCGCTGCATCCTTCCCAGACGCTCCAACAGCAGTGCCTCCGCAAGGCACACCTTTTCGAACTCCCCCAGATGGAGGCTCTCGTTGGCGCCGTGCGCGCGGGTGTCCGGATCCTCGACCCCGGTGACGAAGATCGCCGCGTCGGGGAAACGCTCCGAGAAGGCGGCGACGAACGGGATCGAGCCGCCGACGCCGATGTCGACCGGCCGGGTGCCACCCCACGCGTCGGCGAACGCGGCCCGCGCCTCGTCATAGAACGGTCCGTCGGCCTCGGCCTGGAAACCCGCGCCCTCGTCGTCGAGCACGACGTCGACCTGCGCACCCCACGGCGTGTGCTCACGAAGGTGGTGCTGAAGCGCCTCGTAGGCGGCACGCGGATCCTCGTCCGGCGCGATGCGCATCGACACCTTCGCGCGGGCCGAGGGGACCAGCGTGTTGGACGCCACGTCGACCGCCGGTGCGTCGATGCCGATGGTCGTGATCGAGGGTTTGGTCCACAGCCTCGACAGCAGCGAACCCGTCCCGATCGGCTGGACGCCCGGCAGCAGCCCGGACTCCTGCCGGAGCCGCTCCTCGTCGTAGTCGAGTTCGGCGGCCGCACCGGAGCGCAGCCCCGGCACCGCGACATTGCCGTCGCCGTCGTGCAGCGAGGCGAGCAGGCGCACCAGGGCGGTGAGGGCATCGGGGACGGCCCCGCCGAACATTCCGGAGTGAATGCCGTGATCGAGCGTGCGGACGGTGACCGCGACGCGGATCATCCCCCGAAGGGTCGTCGTGAGCGCGGGTGTGCCGATGTCCCAGTTCATCGAGTCGGCGAGCACGATCGCGTCGGATGCCAGCTTGTCGCCGTGACGCTCCAGGATCGTCGCCAGGGAGTCGGACCCGACCTCCTCCTCACCCTCGACGAAGATGTTGACGCCGACGGGCGGCGTGCCGCCGTGTGCGCGCAGCGCGGCGATGTGCGCCATGACACCCGCCTTGTCGTCGGCGGCGCCGCGGCCATACAGTCGGCCGCCACGCTCGGTCGGCTCGAACGGCGGCGTGTCCCAGTCGCTGTCGGCGCCCGGCGGCTGCACGTCGTGATGGGCGTAGAGGGTGACGGTGGGCGCTCCCTCCGGCGCCTCGATCCTCCCGATGACCGCCGGACGGCCGCCCTCGCGCACGATCTCCACCTGCGCGCCCTCCGCCCGCAGCAGTGCGGCGACGGCCTCGGCACTGGCGTCCACGTGCTTCTGGTCGAAGGAGTCCAGCGAGACACTCGGGATGCGTGTCAGATCCTCGAGGTCCCTGCGCACCGCGGGCATCAGGCCCTGCACGGCGTCGGTGAGTGCGGACAGACGGTCGGCTGCAATCTGGGTAGTCACAGGCTTCACGGTAGCCATCGCCCGTTGATCGGCACCAGGCCGCAGCCAGGGCGCACATATACTGATGGCACCATGCCACGTACAGTATGGCCCGTGTTTGGCCGCAAGAACTCCGACGCGCAGGACGCGTCCTCCCCCGAGCCCGAGAGCCCCGACGCCCACAGGGGCCCCGAGAAGAAGGGACGGCCGACACCCAAGCGCAAGGATCAGCAGGCGGCCCGCCGGCGGCCACTGGTGCCCGAGGACCGTCGCGAGGCCAAGCGCGCGGCGCGCGACAAGGCTCGCGAGGACCGGGTGAAGCAGCGTGAGGCGATGGCGCGCGGCGACGAGAGCGCGTTGCCGGCACGTGACCGCGGGCCCATCAAGCGGTTCATCCGCAACTCCGTCGACGCCCGCTGGAACGTCGGCGAGATCCTGCTGCCGCTCATGCTGCTGGTGCTCCTGCTCACCCTGATGCCCAACCGCTCGCTGCAGACGCTCGGCCTGTATTTCGTGTGGGTCATCGTGCTCGTCGGCATCGCCGACGCCTTCCTGCTGTGGCGGCGGCTGAAGAAGCGCATCCGCGAGCGCTTCCACGAGGATCCGCCCCGCGGCTCCGCGTCATACGCGATGATGCGCTCGTTCCAGATGCGCATGTCCCGCATGCCCAAGCCGCAGGTCAAGCGGGGCGAGAAGGACTTCTAGGCGGGCGGGCCGGCAGCGCTGTAGGTTCCGCGCAATCTGCCTCCGCCGCAGCGCTCCGACCTGCGCGTGACGCAGCGAGAACGTTGCCCGCGCCGCGGACCGGCAGCGGGTAGATCGCGTCGCATATGCCGCGCTTTGCCCGCTGCTGAGCGGACTCCTCGGCGCCACCG
>CAYPQR010000148.1:0-7092 GCA_964412865.1 uncultured Intrasporangiaceae bacterium | reverse complement strand
CGGTCAGGAACGCCGCCAGCTTCTGCCAGCTCGGGAAGGGCAGGAAGATCAGCAGACCCACGACGAAGGTGATGACGACGCTGACCCACGGCACGCCACGGCGTGACACGCGGGCCATGACGCGGGGCGCGGTCTTGCTGCGCGCCATCGCATACGAGACGCGGGAGGTCGCGGTCGTGTAGACGAGACCGGAATCGGCGGGGGAGATGACGGCGTCCGCATACAGGATCGCCGCCAGCCAGGTGAGCCCGATGATCTCGGCGATGCCCGCCATCGGGCCGAACGCGTTGGCGAACGTCAGGTGGGTCCAGCCGTCCTTCGCCAGGGACGACGTCGGTGCCGCGCTGAGGAACGCAACTTGCACCAACACGTAGAGCACCACGGTGATCGCCAGGGAGCCGATGATCGTCCAGGGCACCGAACGTTGCGGATTGCGCGCCTCACCGGCCAGTTCGATGCCTTGGCGGAAACCGAAGTAGGAGAAGGCGATGCCCCCGGTCGCGACGGCCAGGAAGATGCCGTGTGCACCGTCCGGCGCGAATCCGCCGTATGCCGTGAAGTGGTCCGGGTGGAACTCCGTCACGAGGAACGCGATGACGACCAGGGCGATGACACCGAGCTTCCACCACACGACGACCGTGTTGATGCGCGCGAACAGTCGCACGCCGACGATGTTGATCACGCTGAACACCAGCAGCAGCGCGACGGCGATCGCATACCCTGCCGTGGACAGCACCGGCACACCGGCCTTCACGGTGGTCAGGAAGGACAGGTAGTTCGACGAATACTGCAGCACGGCTTCGACTTCCACCGGGCCCAGGCTGACCGCCACCAACCAGGAGATCCATCCGACGCTGTAGCTGGTCAGCGTGCCGTGGGTGAAGTGGGGGAAGCGCACGACGGCCCCGGACAGTGGGAACATCGTGCCGAGTTCGGCGTATACCAGGCCGATCAGGCCGATCATGATCGCGCCGACGATCCACGCGACGATGGCGGACGGCCCGGCCATCTGGGCCGCGGGTAGTGCCGCGAGAAGCCACCCCGAGCCGACGATGGCGCCGACCGCGACGAACATCAGCCCGAGTGTGCCGATGTCTCTGCGCATCGTCTGGCCGTCGCTCGACGCCGCCGGAGATGAGGACATGCGCATCCGCCTTTCCGTTTACTGCCCGGCGTGGAGCCGGTGATGACGGCGTTGCGACATCACGCGGGGTCTCGTAGCGCCGGATCGACCGTACCGCCGATTCGTCGGTGACTGTTGGTGATTGGGGACCGTGTCGCCGATCACCGCGCGCGGTCAGCCCTTCACCGCGCCGAGCGTGAAGCCCTGGATGAACTTGCGCAGAAAGATGTTGTAGATCACCGCGATGGGGATGGCGACGATCATCGCGGACGCCATCAGCGACTGCCAATAGAAGACGTCGCCGCGGACCAGGTTGGTCGGCACGCCGACGCTGATCGTCATGTTGTGGGCGCTCGAGATGAACGCCAGCGCATAGATGAAGTCCTGCATCGTCAGCGTGAACGAGAACACGATGACGGTGAACACGCCCGGGGTGATCAGGGGCAGCACGACACGCATCATGGCGCCCATCCGGCTGTAGCCGTCGACCTGCGCCTGCTCCTCGATGTCCGGCGGCACCGCACGGAAGAACCCGAGAAGCAACCAGACCGACAGCGGGATCGTGAAACCGGGATAGACCAGGATCAGCGACCAGATGGAGTTCTGCAGCCCCAGCAGGGTGATGATGCGCGACAGCGGCAGGAACAGCAGTGTCGGCGGCACGAGATACACGACGAAGATCCCGATGGCGACCGGTATGCCCCAGCGACCAGTCAGTCGCGCCAGGGCATATGCCGCGGGAATGCTGAGAATCAACGTGATTGCGGTCGCGAGGATGCCGATGAGGACGCTGTTGACGATGAATCGCAGGTAGGGGGTGTTGGTGAAGAGCGTCGTGATGTTGTCGAGTGTGGGGGCCTCGGTGAAGGCGAACGGATTGTGACCCGTCGAATACAGGTCGGAGTTGGTCTTGAACGTCGTCAGGGTCGCCCACAGGAACGGAAAACCGCAGATGACCGCGAAGATGAACGCCGTGATGTAGACGCTGATCTTCCCTCTGATGGTGCGGATCTCGCGACCGCTGGCCATGTCAGTCCCCCCTCCGCCGTGAAGCCATTGTGAGCAGCAGCGCCGCCAGCCCGAGCAGCACGGGGAACATGAACAACGCGTCTGCCGCCCCGACCGCCAGGTTGCCGCCGTTGATGCCCTTGTAGAACGCCCAACTCGCGAGCACCTGCGTGGCGTTGCCCGGCCCGCCGCCGGTCATGATGAAGATCACGGCCATGTCGGTGAAGGTGAACACGATCCCGAACAGCAATGCCACCAGGATGATCGGTGCGAGCAGCGGCAGCTGTATGCCGAACAGCCGGCGCCAGAACCCCGCTCCGTCGACCTCCGCCTGCTCCTCGACGTCGTGGGGGATCGATGAGAGCCCGGCCAGCACGATGACGGTCGCGAGCGGGAGTGTGCGCCAGGCCTGCACGGCGATGACGCTACTGGTCGCGAGCCCGGCGTGGCCGAGCATGTTGAGATGCTCGCCCTGCCCCAACAGGCCCAGATGCTGGGCGAACCAGTCGAACGGCGTGAAGATCGAGTCGAGCATCCAGAGCCAGACGATCGCTCCGAGCGCCACCGGCGTCGTCCACGGCATCAGCACGAGCAGCCGCACGAACCACTTGCCGCGGAAGTTCGCGGCGAGTGTGAAGGCCAGGATCGTGCACAAGATGATGACGATGGCCTGGGACACGGCCGTGATGATGAACGTATGCGCCACGACCCCAGGGAAGTTGGGGTCGTGGATCGCGGTGCTGAACGTGTGCAGGCCCTCGAAGTCGAAGCGTGGACTGCCGACGGTGACATCGCTGAACGCATACATGATCGCCAGCACCAGCGGATAGCCGACGAAGAAGACCAGATAGAGCACGGCGGGCAGCAGAAGCGCCGATCCGAGTAGGCCGTCACGCTCGTACCAGCGTCTCTTGCGCCGCCTCGACGGAGCGGTCGCCACCACCTCGGACGCGTCCACCCGCGCCTCAGCCATGGCGCACCGGCTCCGGGATCCGCTCGCCCGACTCGATATCGAAGTAGCGCAGCTTGTCGGGTGCGACCACATAGGTCTCCCGGTCGCCGGGGGCGCCGATGACCGGGATGTTGCTCGGAATCTTCGCGATCACCTTGGCATCCGCGTCGATGTCGGGGATCGTGCCGTAGACATAGTGGTCCGAGCCGAGATTTTCCACTCGGCTGATCTCCAGTTCGCACACCAGCTGGCCGTCGGCGATCGGGACCGACTTGCGCGGCAGGAGGTTTTCCGGCCGAAAGCCCAGCAGGTGGTCGTCAGTTCGCAGGATGTTCATCGGGGGAGTGCCGACGAAGGTCGCGACGAACGTGTTGGCGGGGTTGGAATAGACCTCCTCCGGCGTCCCCAGCTGCTGGATGCGGCCCGCGTTGAGCACGGCGATGCGGTCGCCCAGGCCCATCGCCTCGACCTGGTCGTGCGTCACATACACGGTGGTGATGCCGACGCGCTGCTGGAACTCCTTCAACTCGTCGCGAGCGCTGGTGCGCAGCTTGGCGTCGAGGTTGGACAGCGGCTCGTCGAAGAGGAAGACCTGCGGCTCTCGCACCATCGCCCGGGCCAGGGCGACGCGCTGCCGCTCACCGCCGGACAGCTCGCGCGGGCGCCGCTTCAGCAGCCGCTCGATGCCGAGGATGCCTGCCGCCCACTGCACCTTCTTCTCGCGCTCGTCCTTGGGCACGTGTGCCGCGGCGAGCGGGAAGATGATGTTCTGCCGGACGGTCTTGTGCGGATACAGCGCGTAGCTCTGGAAGACCATCGCGATCTTGCGGTCGCGGGGCGGCAGGGTGGTCACGACGTCACCGCCGATCACGATGTCACCCGACGTCGGCTGCTCCAGCCCGGCCAGCATCCGCAGCAGCGTCGTCTTGCCGCAGCCCGACGGGCCGAGCAGGACGAGGTATTCGCCGTCCTCGGTGGCCAGGTCGATGCCATCGGTCGCGACGGTGCTGCCGAACTCCTTGCGTAGTTTGCGTACCTCGACGATCGCCATCGATGCCCTCCCGCGCGCGCTCTACTTGCTACCGCCCACGAGCTTTTGCTTACGCCACTTCTTGAAGACCGTCTCGCATTGCTTGTGCGCGGACGCCACGGCCTCCTTGGGCGACTGCTTGCCGCGGGCGGCGTTGGCCATCATCGTCGAGATCACGTTGGTGTCGAAGATCTCGCCGACGGCCGGGCTGGCGGGCCCGGGGTGCCCGACGTTGGTGCTCCACGACTCGGAGTCGGCGAGCAGTTCCAGCTTGTCCGCCGGCTTCGAGTGGTAGGGGTCGTTCTTCAGCCAGCCGTCGAGCGTCTTGGTCACCTTCGGGTGCTTGAAGGCGGGGAAGTCGTAGAGCTGCGACTGGTCGACCGAGTCGTGGGCCGCGCCGACCAGGTCGAGCAGGAACTGCTGGCAGTCGTCCACGTTGTGCGCCCACTTGGGCATGATGTAGGAACGCACGACGTGCTGACTCGCCAGGCCGACCCCGCCCGGGCCCTTCAGCGCCGGGGTGAAGAAGATGTCGGCGGCCACCTTCGGGTTGCCGGACTGCGCGCTGCGATAGGCCGAGATCGAGTTGAGGATGTAGGACAGCTCGCCCGCCACCAGGCCCTGGTTGTTGGAGGCGGCCGTCCAGCTGAAGACCTCCGAACTCATCGCCTGCTTGAACAGCTTGGCCATGTATTCGACGGCGTGGACGGTCTCGGGGGAGTTGAGCGTGACGTTCTCGTCCTTGTCCTGCAGCGCCCCGCCGAACGACCAGATCATGGCGCGCGCCGCCATGTTGGAGTCGACCTCGGAGGACATGCCGATGCCCATCCGCACACCCTTCTTCTTCTTGATGGCGGCGCCGCCGGTGAGCAGGTCGTCGTAGGTGCTCGGCCCGTCCGCCATCCCGACGTCCTTCCACAGCGACTTGCGGTAGTCGCCGGGGTCGGGTGTCCAGGTGTGGCAGAAGCCGTAGTACTTGCCGGTGACCGGGTTGTAGCTGGACAGCTTGCAGAAGGGCACCTGATCGCCATACTTCTTCACGGCCTGCGACACGAGGTCCTTCATGTCGTGGACGCTGGGCTCGTAGGCCGACGGGGGTGTGATCCATTCGATCAGGTCGTGGCCGGACTTGGCGGCGAACTCCGCGGCGGTGCGGGCCGGCAGGTCGGCCTGGTTGATGTGGTCGACCTTGACGGTGACGCCGTTCTTCTTCCCCCAGTCGGCCGCCCACTTGTCGAACCACTTGTCGTAGGAGGGCACGAAGTGGCTCCACAGCAGGACCTTGATCTGCTTGTTGCCCCCGCCACCGCCGCCCCCGCCGCCACCCGTCGTGGCGGAATTGGAGCTGCCTCCGGCGGCGCATCCCGCGAGGCCGATGGCCGAGGCGGCCCCCAGGCCTGCGATGATCAGTTCCCGCCGGGGAACGATGAGGCGTGATGCCTCCGAAATGTTACGCTGACCGCCTGCCATTGCGTCCTCCTGCCACAGCGCAGCGGGCAGGCAGCGCATCGCTTACGACAGACCTGGCCCGGAGGTAATCGCTGTTGCTCAGTAACCTGTCAGAGGCAGTCGGGGGAGTCTGCGTGCACGGTTGAACGCGGGCTCCGGCACCGTCTCTGGCACAGAGGGTGTGTGCCAGAGGTGAAATTACGCGCATGTTTCACAGCACGTCAAGCATTTCGTCGTGCATGGTGGTGATTGGTGCCGAAGCGTGATGCGAAGCACGTGGACCCAGGGTCGGATCTGTAGCGAGGGCATAGGACAATATGGTCATGAGTACGCGCGCGTCGTCACCGGCAGGTGGTCGGATCGACGGCACCGACGCTGCTCTCGCGGCCCGTGCGGGAGGCGCCTCGTGGCGTGACACGATCACCCGCTACTACTCCTTGACCAAACCGGGCGTGCTCTATGGCAACGCCCTGACGGCGGCGGCCGGGTTCGGTCTCGCCGCCGCGGCCGAACGCCGCTTCGAGTGGCTCGCCTTCGTCGCCCTGTGCATCGGCAGCACCATGGTCATCGCGTCGGCCTGCGTCATCAACAACGTGCTCGACCGCGACATCGACACCGAGATGGAGCGCACCCGCAAGCGCGCCACCGTCACCGGCAGTGTGAGCGCCGCAGGGGCCGTCGCGTTCTGCATCGTGCTCGGTGTGGTCGGCATGGCGATCCTGGTCGCGTGGACCAACTGGTGGGTCGTCGGCGTCGGCGTGGCCGGGTTCACCTGTTATGTGTGGCTCTACGGCATGCTGTCGAAGCGCCGGTCCATCCACGGCACGCTCGTCGGCAGCGTCTCCGGCGCGGCCCCGATCTTCGCCGGCTACCTGGCCGTCACCGACCGACTCGACGCCGGCGCCGTCATCGCCTTCGCGATCATGTTCTTCTGGCAGATGCCCGAGTTCTACTCCATCGCGATCTACCGGCGCGACGAATACGCCAAGGCCGGTGTGCCGGTGATCACCGTCGTCAAGGGCGTGCCACGCACGATCCGCGAGATCCTGGTCTACACCGTGCTGTATGTCGCGGCGACGCTGGCGCTGCCGGTGTTCGGCTACGGCGGCATCGTCTACGCCGTGGTCATGGGTGCCCTTGGCCTCTATTGGATCTGGCTCGCCGCGCGCGGCCTGCGCGCGCCCGACCCGGCTGCCTGGGCGCGCCGGATGTTCCACTTCTCGATGATCTCCATCCTGGCCATGTGCGTCATGGTCACGGTCGGCCCGCTGCTGCCCTGACCGGCTCGCTGTGTGGGCCGGTCTTCTGACCGGAGAGCGTTTGATCGTGCCGGCGGCGATCCGTGCCGAGCCGAGCAGACGTAAGGGAGGGGCGGGGGACATGCGGAGGGAGCGTGGACGGGTCTGGCGGGAGCACATCCGCCCATGGGCCATCACGCAACGTCGGCCAAATTACAGCTGGCGGATGTGCGGATGGTTGCGACCGCAGTGTGTCCCCCACCCCGACCTTCGTAACCACGCCGGTGACCCA
>CAYPQR010000147.1:0-7096 GCA_964412865.1 uncultured Intrasporangiaceae bacterium | reverse complement strand
TCCGCGCCGGGACGCACCGCCGCGACCGCCACGGCCGAGGCGGTGGACTTCACCCAGCGTTCTGCCTGACCTCTTGTCGTCGCTCCATCGATAGCGGACTCGCGCCGTCCGCATGACTTGGCATGGTCGGGCCATGAGCATCTCAACGGCCAGTTGCCACCTGCCAGGCGATTCGAGCTATGCCGAGGCCGTCGCCGGCTTCCAGACGGGTGTGCGGTGCGCCCCCGAAATGGTCGCCTCACCGAGGGACACCCCGGAGGTGCAGGAGGCCATCCGGTATGCAGCCGCCCGCGGTCTGCGCGTCGTGCCCCGCCTGACGGGCCACGGCGCCAACCGGCCGATCGATGCCGGCCTCATGGTCTCGACCAGGCACCTGGACACGGTGCGCATCGACCCCGCCCGTCGCCTGGCCGATATCGGTGCCGGCGTTCGCTGGGGTCGGTTGATCGAGGCTGCAGCTTCTCACGGGCTGGCCGCGCTGAACGGCAGCTCACCCGGCGTCGGTGTCATCGGATACACGCTCGGCGGAGGGCTGGGACCGCTGGGTCGTGCCCTGGGGTATTGCGCCGACCACGTCCGATCGATGGAGGTCGTGACCGCGGACGGTGACGCCTGCGTCCTTACCGAAGACGAAGGGGGAGATCTGTTCTGGGCGCTTCGCGGTTCACCCGACGGCTTGGCCATCGTCACTCGAATGGTCCTGCGGCTGTTCCCGATCGAGTGGCTTTACGGCGGCTCGCTGGCGTTCGACCTCGCCAAGACTCCCGAGCTCATCGCCGCCTACCTCGAGCTGGCCGACCGGGCACCCGAGACGTTCACATCCAGCCTGTCGATCGTCCCCTTCCCTGACCAGCCGCCGTTTCCGGAGCACCTGCGAGGTCGGCACATCGCCACTCTGCACGTCACCCATCTCGGCGCAGCATCCGACGCGGACACCGTCCTCGAGCCATTACGGCGCCTCGGGCCGATCACTGACACAGTCGCCAGGCTGCCCTATACGCAAACGTCCCAGATCTTCAACGATCCGGACCAACCGCACGCCTACCAAGGAGACGCGATCGCTCTCACCGATCTGTGCCCGGCCACTCTCGATGACCTGGTCCGGGCGTGCGGCCCCGGATCCCCGGTCATGACCATCATGCAGCTCAACCATCTCGGCGGGGCGCTGGCGAGGCGGCCGTCGACGCCGAACGCCGTACCCCATCGGCACGCTCGATTCGCGTTGCGCGTGCTCACGCCGACCGACGGGCACGAGCCGTCCGTCATTTCGGAGACGCAGGCCATGGCGCTTCGGCCGTTCGCCGACCAGACGCTGGGACATCTGCGCAACTTCGTCTTCGGTCAGCGCCTGCCACGGCTCGGCGACTGTTTCGATCGCGACACCGCGGCTCGCCTGACGGCCGCGGCGGAGCGCTTCGATCCGTCGGGTCGCTTCGCCTCGCCGGTCGGGTGACCTGACAAGCGGCCATGGCAGGATGACGCGCATGGCGTTCTCTTCGAAGCATCTCGCCGCGGGCGAGCACATCGAACTCGAACTGCATACGCACATCAAGAAGATCATGCTGCCGATGCTGCTGCTCGTCGTCACCCTCGCGGTGGCGGCAGTGATCACGGTGTTCCTGCCGGCCTCGAGCGCGGGCTGGGTATACATCGTCATCTGGGCGCTCGCACTGCTGGTCATCGTCATCTGGGTGGTGGTGCCCGTCCTGCGCTGGCGCACCACGTTGTATGTGATCACCAACCGGAGGCTGCTCACACGTCACGGCATTCTCACGAAGGCGGGGCGTGACATCCCGCTCTATCGCATCAACGACGTGCGGTATGAAAAGGGCCTGACCGACAGGATCCTCGGCTGCGGCACCCTGGTCGTCGCAGACGCCTCGGAGCAGGCGGGCCTGGTGCTCGACGACGTGCCGCATGTCGAGGACGTGCAGGTGCAGCTGAACGATCTGCTCTTCACCCATGACGACACCGCCGACGACGACGGCACGTTCCCGCCGGGGGAGCCGCCCCGCCGCTGAACCGGGGCTGCGCGACCCTACTCGGGCGAGTCCAGGCCGAGCGTGCTGAGCACGCGAGCGAGGGGCGACCGGATCGGCAGCGCTTCCGCGAGCCCCCTCAGCCGGTCCGGGTCCGCCACCCGCGACGGCAGCGCAGTGTTCAGGCCGTGGGGAACGGGCGCGTCGCGGAGCACGTCGACCACCTGTGGCGCGACGTCGAGGTAGTCGGATGCCGCTTCGAGGTTCGCGCGCCGGGCACCCTTGAGCCGCGGGTCTCCCGAGTCGAGCGCGGCTCGCAGGCCGGCCAGATCGCCATACTGGCCGATGAGTGCGGCGGCGGTCTTCTCGCCGATGCCGCTGACTCCCGGCAGCCCGTCACTGGTGTCGCCGCGCAGCACCGCCATGTCGGCATAGGAGCGACCCGACCCGATGCCGTATTTGCGCTCCAGGTATGACTGGTCGACAACGTCGGGCGCCCGCACGCCTCCCTTGGCGGTGTAGAGGACGCGGATGTCCTGTTCGTCGTCGACCAGTTGGAAAAGGTCGCGGTCGCCGGTGACGACGTCGATGGGACAGTGCCCCGCGAACCGGGCCGTGAGCGTGCCGATCACGTCGTCGGCCTCGCAGCCCTCGATGCCCAGGCGCGTGATCCCGATGCTCTCCAGCAGCGCGACGATGTGCGGCACCTGGGCGGTGAGCAGCGCGGGAGCATCCTCCTCATGGTCCGTTCCTGGCACGAGCCGGTGCGCCTTGTATGACGGGATCGCCGACGTGCGAAACGCCGGCCTCCAGTCGTCGTCCCAGCAGGCGACCAGGTCGCTGGGCCGGTGATCATCCACGAGGGTGGCGATCATGTCGAGGAAGCCCCGGATCGCGTTGGTCGGCGGGTCGTCGGGGTGTGCGCGCCGATCGGGCACGCCGAAGAACGCCCGGAAGTACAAACTCGCCGAGTCCAGCAACAGCAGCTTGGTCGGAGTCGCAGGCATGAGCACGAGTGTATGGGAGCGAATGTGCTCTACAGTGCCGATGTGGAGGCACTCGACGCTCAGATCGTTCAACTGCTCAGCCGGGACGGCCGGCTGAGCTTCACCGACCTCGGCCGCGCGATCGGCCTGTCCACCTCGGCGGTCCATCAGCGGGTGCGACGCCTGGAGGAGCGGGGCATCATCACCGGATATCGCGCGGTGCTCGATCACGATGCCGCCGGCTTGCCTCTCACCGCGTTGATCTCGGTCGTGCCGGTGGACCCGGCCGCTCCGGACGACACTCCTGACCGGCTGCGACACATCACCGCCATCGACTCGTGCTTCTCCGTGGCGGGCGACGAGAGCTACGTGCTCAAGGCGCGGGTGGGCAGTCCGCTGGACCTGGAACACCTGCTGGCCCAGGTGCGGTCCGCCGCGAACGTGACGACGCGCACGACCGTGGTTCTGAGCACTCCGTGGGAGGACAGGTCCCCGCTCGCGGCCGAGGGGGGCGAGGCTCCTGGGACGGGTGTCCAGGCCGATTGACGGCCGCACGCCGGATGCCGATCCCGGGGCGCGCGGGGGCTCGCGTCGCGACACGCCGCGCCGGGCGAAGTTGGACGAAAAATCTGCTGCCCGGTGACAGTGCCGCTGACCTGCGCAAACGCGAATTCGGGCAGGTCACAGGCAGGTTGACAGATGCGCTCTGGTGGGTATCTTCGTCTGAGTCGGTGCTTCTGCGCCGATGGCGAGGCGGCGGATGGGCCCGCTTGTCTAGTAGAAAACTGGCGACGTGAACTGTTGCTTGGCCCCAACGACGGGCAGGGCCCATCTGTGCCTCGAGGTGTCACATAGGCTGGGGGAGTGATCTTCCGCCTCGCACTGTCGATTGCTGCCGGCCTGTGCCTGTGGCTGTCGTTCCCGGGGTTCAACATCTGGCCGCTGGCGATCGTCGGCGTGGCCCTGCTGGCACTGGCAACGTGTGGTGTGCGTGCACGCACCGGATTCCTGCTCGGCCTGGTGACCGGTCTGGTCTTCTTCCTTCTCGGGCTGAAATGGACCGGCATCTATGTCGGGCCGATGCCGTGGATCGCGCTGTCGGTGGCCGAGGCCGTCTATGTCGCGTTCATGGGGATGGGCTGCGCCTTCCTGCAGTCGGCGCGGCGGATCGAGCGGCTGCCGCACTGGCTCTCACCCGCGGACGGTCCGCACATACGGCCCGTCGCCATCGCCTTGATGTGGGTGCTGCAGGAGGCGGTGCGCTCGAGCGTGCCGTTCGGCGGGTTCCCCTGGCTGCGTCTGGCGTGGTCGCAGGCGGGCTCGCCACTGTCGCACCTCGCGTCGATCGGCGGTGCCGTCGGGCTCTCCTTCGTCGTGGCGCTGCTCGGCGGCTATCTGGCCCTCGGGCTGTACCGGCTGCGCCACGGCATACCCACGAGCATGGTTCGCCGCATCGCGCCGGTCGTCGCCGTGGCCGTCGTCGTCGCCCTCTCGGGTGTCGTGCCGACACCGTCGGGTGGGCCGAAAATGGATGTCGTCGGCATCCAGGGCAACGTGCCGACGGCAGGGCTGGACTTCAACGCCCAACGCCGCGCGGTGCTGGACGACCACGTGAAGGAGACCGACAAGGCGGCGGCGATGGTGCGATCGGGCAAGATCCCCAAACCCGACCTGGTCGTGTGGCCGGAGAATTCGTCCGACATCGATCCGACACGCAACGCCGACGCCGCGACGGAGATCGTGCGTGTCGTCGGCCGCATCGACACGCCGCTCGTCGTGGGAGCGGTGCTGCAGCAGCCGTCACCGGACGTGTCCAACGCCTCCCTGCTCTATGAGCCGGGCAAGGGCATCGTCGACCACTACGTCAAGCAGCACCCGGTGCCGTTCGCCGAATACATCCCGTACCGCTCGTTCTTCCGCTTCTTCAGCAAGAAGGTCGACCTGGTCCGGCAGGACTTCGTCAAGGGCAAGCACACCGGCATGTTCACGATCCCGACCAAAGACCACGGTGACGTCAAGGTGTCGCCCATCATCTGTTTCGAGGTCGCGTACGACGGTCTCGTCGAGGCCGCTGTGGACGACGGCGCGCAGATGCTGCTGGTGCAGACCAACAACGCCACGTTCGGGTACACGGACGAGTCGGTGCAGCAGTTGGCCATCTCCCGGATCCGTGCGATCGAGACCGGTCGCTCCATCATGCACATTTCCACCGTGGGAGTGAGCGGGTTGATCACTCCGGACGGTACGGTGCATGACAGGTCGCAGTTGTTCACGGCGAAGGTGCTCTCCGGGAAGCTGCCATTGCGGTCGTCGATGACCGTGGCGGACCGGCTCGGCCGTGCGCCGGTGATCGGCGGGTCGGCCCTGGCCGTGGCCCTCCTGCTCCTGGCATTCGCGGGTGGACGCAGGGTCCGCGACCGCCGCACCGGTGACCGCACGAAGGAAGCGCATGAAGTCGTCTGAGCCGACCCGGCCCCCTCTGGGCGCCGTCCTGGTGCTCGTGCCGACCTATGACGAACGGGACAACCTGCCGCTGATCATCGAGCGCCTGCGGGCGAGCGTGCCCGATGCCGACATCATGGTGCTCGACGACAACTCCCCGGACGGCACGGGTGAGGTGGCCGACAAGCTCGCCGCGAATGACTCGCACGTCCAGGTGATGCACCGTGCAGGCAAGGAGGGCCTGGGGAAGGCCTACCTGGCCGGCTTCTCCTGGGGCCTGGAACACGGGTATGACGCGCTGGTCGAGATCGACGCGGACGGCTCCCATCCGCCCGAGGTGCTCCCGACCATGCTCGAGGCGGCGCGCGACGCCGACCTGGTGATCGGCGCACGATGGGTGCGAGGCGGGAAGGTCGTCAACTGGCCGATTCGGCGCGAACTGCTCAGCCGCGGCGCGAACTTCTACACTCGCGCGCTGCTGGGCATGCCCGTCTCGGACGCCACCGCCGGCTACCGTGTCTATCGGGCGAGCACCCTTCGAACGGTCGGCCTGGACACCGTCGAATCGCAGGGATACTGCTTCCAGGTCGACCTCACGTGGCGCACGGTGCAGGCCGGCCTCGCCATCGTCGAGGTGCCGATCACGTTCGTGGAGCGGGAGATCGGGGCATCCAAGATGAGTCGGGACATCATGGTCGAGTCATTGCGCAAGATCTCCTGGTGGGGTGCGCAACATCGCGTCGAACAGGTGAGGGCTTTGGCCGGGCGGAGGCGCGCGTGAGTCCCGCGGGTCGCTCCGGCCGGCCGCTGAGCGTCCGCCTCGCTCTTGCGGGTCTGTTGCTCGTGCCGGTGGTCGAGATCGTCGTCATCGTTTTGGTTGCGCGACAGATCGGCGCGTGGTGGACGCTGCTGGCGCTCATCGCGATCTCGGTGCTGGGCGCCGTGCTCGTGCGTCGTCAGTGGGGCGCCGCGTGGTCGTCGCTGCAGGCGGCGCTGCGTAGCGGCCGTATGCCCGCGGACGAGATCGCCAATACCGCGCTGCTGGCCGTCGGCGGTGCACTGATGCTGATCCCGGGATTCGTCACGGGTCTCGTCGGCTTCCTGCTCGTGCTGCCCTTCACCAGGGGCCTCGGTCGGCGTCTTCTCGCCTTCCTCATCGCGCGCCGGGCGTGGGTCACGGTCGTCGGGGTGCCGCAGACGTGGGATCCGGGCGGGGACGGCGGCCCGGGTCCGCGCCGGCCGCGCGACGACGAGGTCATCGAGGGCGAGATCATCGATGACGACGATGAGGGGTCCGGCACGAACGGGTAGCGACCGGGCAGCCGGCGCGGATCAGATCGGCATGTCGGGGTCCTCGGCCAGCCGCTTGACGTGCTCCAGGCGCCGCTCCCAGCGCTCGCCGATCCGGTCGAGATCGCGCGCGAGGTCGCTCAGACGGCTCCCGAGCGCACGATAGACGACCTCCCGGCCCCGGCGATGACTGTCCACCAGTCCGGCCTCTCGCAACTGCTCGAGGTGCTTGACGATCGCCTGCCTGCTGACCGGGAACTCTCGAGCCAGGCCGGATGCGGACGCCGCACCCTCACCCAGACGGACCAGCAGGCTCCAGCGGGTGTCGTCGGCCAGAGCCGCGAAGACGGGAGAGAGGCCCTGGTTCAAATCCATCTCCGCGCCTCTTCCCCTCGCTCC
>CAYPQR010000146.1:0-7108 GCA_964412865.1 uncultured Intrasporangiaceae bacterium | reverse complement strand
GCTTCTACGAGATCAAGCGGACCCGCGTCAAGGGTCCCGACTTCAGCTGAAAGGCTTCTTGACGGATGCGACTTCACATCGGTGGCGACCACGCCGCATACGAGCTTCAGCGGGCCCTGGTCGCCTGGCTCACGGAGCAGGGCCACGACGTGGTCGACCACGGGCCCGAGGACTACGACGACCAGGACGACTACCCGGTCTACGTGCTGCGTGCAGCCGAGGCCGTCGCGGAGGAGCCCGGTTCGCTCGGCATCGTCCTCGGCGGGTCGGGCAACGGTGAGCAGATGGCCGCCAACAAGGTCCGCGGCATCCGGGCGGCGCTGTGCCACACGGTCGAGCTGGCTCGCCTGGCTCGTGAGCACAATGACGCCCAGGTGATCTCGCTGGGCGGTAGGTTCACGACGCTCGAGGAGGCCAAGCAGATGGTGCAGGCCTTCGTCGACACGGCGTTCTCGGGCGCCGAGAGGCATCAGCGGAGGGTCGACATGGTCGACAGGTACGAGCGCACGGGGGAGCTGCCCGAGCCGGGCGTATGACGCTCCGGCCGGCCGCACAGTTCGCGTTCTCGACGTATTGATGTGACGTAAGTCACGGCGGATTCATCGCCGCCCAAATCCCCATATCGCCGAGAAGTTTGAGAACATGCTCTGCACTCGGTAAGAACTTGGTAAAAGTCATCTGAAGTGACCCATGTGTCGGCTTACGGTGCCGACATGGTGATCGACGTCTCCTCAGCGCAACGGCGGCTGGCTCGCCCGGTCCTTCGCGCTGTCGACGCGTCACCGGACCATCGACGCCTGGCCGCCCTGGGGCTGCTCGGCGCGACGGCGCTGGCCGTCGCCATCGGGGTGGCCATGCCCACGACGCCGGGGGTGATCGGCTGCGCCGCGCTGATGCCGATCGTCGTCACGGCGGGGCTGTTCTGCTCCCTGCGTCAGATGACGACCGTGTTCGTCGTCGTCGGGCTCGGTGCGGTGCTGATGGTGGCGATGCACTGGAGCACCACCGCCGCCTGCTACCTGCTGGCGCTGCTGGCGTCGATGTTGCTCATGATGCTGGTCGATCGGGAGCGCTCGCGTGCCGGCGTCCCGCAGGGGATCCAGAGTTCGATGCTGGTCGATCTGCGGGAGCGGCTCCGGGCGCAGGGGCGTCTGCCCGTGCTTCCCTGCGGGTGGAATGTCGAGGCCAGCGTGCAGCCCGCCTACGGCGATTCCTTCTCTGGGGACTTCGTCGTCGGCAACTGCCCGACTTCCGACCGCTTTGAGGTCGCGCTGGTCGATGTGTCGGGCAAGGGCACGACCGCCGGGACGCGATCGCTGCTGCTCGGCGGCGCATTCGCGGGCCTGCTCGGTGCCATGGAACCGGAGCGATTCCTGCCCGCTGCCAACGACTATCTGGTCCGGCAGGGGTGGTCCGAAGGATTCGCGACGGCCATCCATGCGTCGGTCGACCTGGCGACCGGCAATTACACCGTAGGCTCGGCAGGCCATCCGGCGGCCGTGCACTTTCATGCGGGATCGGGGCAGTGGGTGCCGATCCGGGGCGCCAGCGGGGTGCTGCTCGGCGTCCTGGGTGGGCAGCAGGCCCCGGACTTTCCGCGCACTCGGGGCGTGTTGCAGCGTGGCGACGCGTTGCTGCTCTACAGCGACGGGGTCATCGAGGCGCCCGGATTCGACCTCATGCAGGGGCTCGATCGCATGCTGGGATCCGCGGACCGTGCGGCGGCCGACGGGTTGCCCGGCGCCGCCGCGCGCATCTGCTCGGCCGCGCGTGCGGGAGACACCGACGATCGCACGGTCGTCGTGATCTGGCGCACCTGAGCTACAGAGAGCCGACGGCGGCTCCCGCGAAGGCCGCGAGCACCCCGACGATCAGGCTCATCGCCATGTTGACCGCGGCCGGGCGCAGCTTGCCGTCCTCCATGAGGCGCACGTTCTCGTACGCGAAGGTCGAGTAGGTCGACAGGGCGCCGCAAAAACCGGTGCCGACGGCCAGCCCGACCGCGGCGCCGGCCGCAGTCGATCCGATCAGCCCCAGCACGAACGACGCGATCATGTTGACGGTGAACGTTCCCCAGGGCAGGTCGCCGCCGTGGCGGCTCTGCACGAAGGAGTCGAGCAGATAACGCGTCGGCGCGCCGACCATGCCACCGATGATGACCCAGACCCATGTCACGGCCGACCACCGTCCATCCGATCGAGGACCGTTCGGGTCAGCCGGGTCGTGGCCCAGAGCGCCACGAGCGCCGCGACCAGCGTGACCAGCAGGTATGACGCGGCGAGCAGTCCGTGCCCGTCGCGGAGCAGGTCACGCGTCTGCACCTCGTAGGTGGAGAACGTCGTGAAACCGCCGAGGATCCCGGTGCCGGCGAAGAGCCGGACCAACCGGTGGGGGCGCTGATGGGCGATCACCACCATCAACGCGCCCATGAGCGCGCAGCCGAGCACGTTGATGACCAGAGTGCTGGTCGGGAAGTGGCCGGGCGCGGTCGGCCAGGCCAGCCCGATGGCGTATCGCGCGGTCGCCCCGATCGCGCCGCCCGCGGACACCGCGACGATGGACGCACGGCGTCCGTGCACGACCTGACGGACGCCTGCCAACGGCCGGGCGGTCTGTCTACGGCGAGAGTCGGTCATCGATGCACCCTGTGGCATAGGTCTCCTACTTGTCGGGTCGCCCGAAGGCGCAAGCCAAGCAGGGACCGTTGGCGATTGCATCGCGATTGTGTCGGCGAGCCCCACCGCCGCGCGCCGCGGCGAGCGACGCACGATCATGGTAGCGGGAGGCCGGCGCGACCTCCTGACCCGATCCATCGTCGGGGGCTTTGGCAGCTGCCTACGATGATGGCGAACTCCACGCCACCGCACGTTCAGCGCACAGCGGGCATGCTTGTCGTGGACGACGAGCAGGACGAGGAGTGATGTCTCATGGAGTTCGATGTGGTGGTCGAGATCCCCAGGGGCTCTCGCAACAAGTACGAGGTCGATCACGAGACCGGCAGGCTGAGGCTCGACCGTCGGCTGTTCACGTCGATGGCCTACCCGGCCGACTACGGCTTCATCGAGGACACGCTCGGCGAGGACGGTGACCCGCTGGATGCGATCCTGCTGATCGACGAGCCGGTCTTTCCGGGCTGTGTCGTGCGCGCGCGCCCGGTCGCCGTCTTCCGGATGACCGATGAGCACGGCCCGGACGAAAAGATCCTCGGCGTCGTCGCGGCGGACCCGCGCCAGGAAGGCATACGAGACCTCGCCGACGTCGATGGTTTCCGCCTCCGGGAGATCCAGCACTTCTTCGAGAACTACAAGGTGCTCGAGCCCGGCAAACAGGTCGAGCCGGGCACCGGGTGGGAATCACGGGCCGTCGCGGAGCGGTTCGTCGAAGCGGCGCGGGATCGCGGCGCGAAGAGCGGTTCGCGCTGACCCGTCGCAGAATCGAGGCGGGGCGACCGGCTGCGGAGCCCGCGACGAGGCCGACGATCCCTGATGACGGGAGTTCGCGACCGTGCGGGCGCCGACGAGGTCAGTCGTCATCCCTCGAGGGCACGACGAGAACAGGCCGGTCGCCGCGGCGAATGAGATTCGTCGGCACCGCGCCACCGTGGCTGCCACCACCGAGCAATCTGCTGATGGCGCCACCGATCAGGTGTGCATGCGTGTGCTGGCCGACGACGATGAGCCAGGCGTCCTCGGCCTCGGCCTGCGTCAGCAGAGTGTGCCACGGGTCGCCCCGCACGATCTCGTAGGTCCACTGATCCCTGGGTAGGGTGACCAAGGTCCGCACGCGGTCGGAGAGCAGCCGCTCGTGCTCTTGCATTTGTTGCTCCCACGACGACGAGTCCGGATCGATCGGGTAGTCCTCGGAGGCGACCACATGGAGGACGTGCAGCACCACGTCGAGCCGCGCGGCGAGCTGCATCGCGTAGGTCAGCGCGCGCCGGCTGGACGCGTGATTGTCGAAGCCCAGGATCAAGGGTCCGATCTGTGATGCTTCTGGCAAGCTGCGCACCATCGCACCCTCGCTTCCGTGCACCTCCATTATCGTGCCGGTTGCGTGCCAACCGCCAGTGCTCCTGCGCGCGGGTTTCCGGCAGGCGCAATAGCGCAATGCTCCGTCAGCTGTGCGGCCACGACGGGCTCGCACGCTACCGCGCGCGGTGTGGTCGCGGACGGCCGTCCGATACGGGTTCGCTCAGGAGCTCACCGGCGATGAGCGACGAGTTCGAGCAGCCGGTTGAGCTCAGCGGCGTCGGTGTCGCTGAGTTCGGTCGATCGTTCGGCCGACTCGACCTTCGGCAGGAGCTGCCTGACCTGCGCCCGGCCGCGCTTCGACAGGTGCACCAGGACGCGGCGACGGTCGGTCGGGTCGGGATTGCGGTGCGCGTGGGCGGAGGTGGTCAGCCGGTCGACCATACGGGTGAGAGTGGCGCCGGTGAGCCCGGAGGCGAGCGACAGCTCCGACATGGTGCAGCCGCCGTGCTCGTAGAGGTGGGCCATCACCCTCCACTGGTCGACGGACACCCCCGAGGGGCTCAGGGCGTCGCTCACGCGTCCGGCGACGACGTCGTCGGCGCGCGCGAGCAGATCCAGTCGCACTCGCGTGCCCAGACGACCGGGATCGATGTCGTCGGTCACCGACATGGTCATTCCCTCTTCCAATCCTGGCGTCGACCCGCGATGATGGGCCCGAGCGGCATTCTTGCAGATGAAAGCGATAGCTGATGGCAAGGTCTCATGGATCATCCCATGTGCATCATCGACATGCGGTCGAGGCCCGTGACGACGGAGTGTTGCGCATCGGCCTCGCGATTCCGCTGAGCGGCTCCGGCGGCATCTTCGCGTCGTCGTGTGAGGCCGTCGCGCAGCTGTGCGCCGAGGAACTGAACGAGGTCGGTGTCGCGGGCAACGAGGTGCGGTTCGAGCTGATCGACGCCAGCCTGAGCCCGGAGTCGATCGCTTTCCAGGTGGATCGATTGATCGATCAGCGGCGCATCGACGCCCTGACCGGCTGGCACATCTCATCGGTGCGGGAGGCGGTGGCACCGGTCACCACGGGCCGGATTCCCTACGTCTACACCTCGCTCTACGAGGGTGGCGAGCGGCGTCCGGGCGTGTTCTGCGTGGGGGAGACGCCGGCGAGGCAGATCGAGCCCGGGCTGAGATGGGTCCGCGACGTGCTGGGCGCTCGCCGGTGGTATGTCGTCGGCGCCGACTACGTGTGGCCGCTTGCGTCCAGCCGGGCCGCCGTGGAATTCGCGGACGCTCTCGACCTCGAGATCGTCGGCCGGTCGTTCGTGCGTTTCGGCACCGAGGACTTCACGCCGGTCATGCAGGTCCTCGAGCGATCCGCGGCCGACGCCGTCATGCTGTTCCTGGTGGGCCAGGACGCCGTCGAGTTCAACCGGGCGTTCGCCGCGCGGGGGCTGCACGATCGCTTCGTGCGGTTCAGTCCCCTGATGGAGGAGAACATGCTGCTCGCCTCAGGGGCGGCGGCGACCGAGAACCTGTATGTCTGTGCGGGCTACTTCCGATCGCTGGTCACCGCCGGCTCGCTCGACTTCGTCGGGAACTACGTCGATCGCTTCGGGCCCGAAGCACCGGCGCTGAACAATCAGGCCGAGTCGTGCTATGAGGGAATCACCTTGCTCGCCAGGCTCATCGACGCGGCGAAGTGCACGCACGTCTCCTGCCTGCAGCGGGTGAGCGAAGGGGTCGGATACGACGGCCCACGCGGGCCGGTGATGCTGTCCGGCCGCCACCTGCAGCAGCCGGTGCATCTCGCGCGCGCCGACGGCCTCGACTTCGAGGTGCTGACGGCGCTCTAGCCGTCCGCCCCCGATGCTCACGCGCACGATCCGCGGGCGCAGCTATGGACAAATACATTCAAATGGGTATATTTCATCTGACAAGCGTTAGGAGCGTAGATGCCTACCTACTCGTATCGTTGTCAAAGCTGCGGAGACTTCGACGTCATCGCGTCGATGAGTGAACGGCCCGACAGCGCACCCTGTCCCGAATGCGGGCGGCAGCGCCCGCGATTGTTCCGCGCGCCGAGTCTGCGCACGACCTCATCGGCGCTCGGTGCGGCGTTCGAGCAGGCGGGTCGAAGCGCCGAGGCGCCACAGGTCGTCCACTCGATCCCGCAGGCCGCACCGGCTCCGCGGCGACCGGGGGCGCCGGTGCCGGTGTCCGCGAGACCGGGTCACTATCCGGCACTCCCGCGGAGCTGACCGATGTCCGCGGTCGGCCTGCTCTATGTCGGAGCGGTCCTCTTCCTCAACGGCATCCTGCTGCTGGGGCGGGTCTCGCCGAAGGAGGCGGCTCCGCTCAACCTGTTCGTCGGTGCCCTGCAGGTGGTCACCCCGACGATTCTCATCGCGGCGAACCTCGCTGACACGCAAGCCATCTTTGCGGCATCCGGTCTCTATCTGTTCGGCTTCACCTATCTGTGGGTGGGCATCAACGGCGCCGCGGGATGGAACAACCGGGGCCTGGGCTGGTTCAGCCTCTTCGTGGCCATGGCCGCCGTCGCGTATGCCGTGCACAGCTTCGCCGTCGACGGCGACCCGGCGTTCGGGGTGATCTGGCTCGTGTGGTCGCTGTTGTGGTTCCTCTTCTTCCTGGTGCTCGGCCTCGAGCTGGACCGCCTCGGCGCGCCGACCGGTGCCTTCACGGTCGTCGTCGCATTCATCACCGCCGCGATCCCGGCGTTCATGCAACTCGTCGGGCACTGGAGCGGCTCATGGTCCATGGCCGTCGTCGTCGCCGTCGTCACGATCCTGGCGTTCGCCGGCTCCTGGACGGGAGGGTCGCGGCTCGCGGCCCCGTCCGACGACGACCTCGAGGGGGTGACTGCCGCATAGGTAGCAGCCCCGCACACGTCATCGTCCCGACCTACTTCCCATCCCGATCAAGAGGAGTATCCCAATGCCAGAAGTGATTTTCAGCGTCGATCAGAGCAAGTCCATGCGCGATCAGGCGGTGCCCGGGCACAACCGCTGGCACCCCGACATCCCGCCGGCCGCATCGGTGCGCCCGGGAGCCGAGTTCCGGGTGGAATGCAAGGAGTGGACCAACGGCCAGATCGGCAACAACGACTCGGCGAACGA
>CAYPQR010000145.1:0-7141 GCA_964412865.1 uncultured Intrasporangiaceae bacterium | reverse complement strand
CGCTCGAGGACAGCGACGACGTGCAGAACGTCTTCGCCAACGGCGACGTGCCGGACGAGGTGCTCGCGCAGCTCGACGAAGAGGACTGAGCGGCGACGCGCCGGATATCCTGACCGGCGCGACGCACACGACCAGGTAGGCTCGACCTGCACCGAACACGTGTTCGGTGCAGGTCGAGTGTCTGTGAAGGAGCGGCGGCGTGCGCGTGCTCGGAGTGGATCCTGGCCTGACCCGGTGTGGGTTGGGTGTGGTCGAGGGAGGCATCGGTGAACCGGTGCGCATGCTCGAGGTGGGCGTGGTGCGCACGCCGGCGGGGGAGGAGACCGCGTTGCGGCTACTGACGCTGCAGACCGAGATCGACGCGTGGCTGCAGCGGCACCGTCCCGACGCGGTCGCCGTCGAGCGAGTGTTCGCCAAGGCCAATATCAAAGGGATCATGGGCACGGCGCAGGCCTCCGCGGTGCCGATGCTCGCCGCCGCGCGACTCGGGCTGCCGCTCGCGATGCACACACCCTCGGAGGTGAAGGCGGCGGTGACCGGCAACGGACGCGCAGACAAGGCGCAGGTGACCTCGATGGTGACCCGCATCCTGCGCCTGCCGGTTTCCCCGAAACCCGCGGACGCCGCCGACGCACTGGCGCTCGCGATCTGTCACGTATGGCGTGGCGGGGCGCAGGACCGGCTGCAGCAGGCCGTCGCGCGCAGCAGGCAGGCGACGCGATGATCGCGAGTGTGAGCGGCACGGTCGCGGCGGTCGCGCTCGATCACGTCGTCGTCGAGGTCGGCGGCGTCGGTCTGCTGGTGCACACGACGCCCGCCGACGCGGCCTCCCTGGTCGTCGGCGCGCAGGCAAGCCTGGCCACGACCCTCGTGGTGCGGGAGGACGCGCTGACGCTTTACGGCTTCGGCGACGGCACCCAGCGCGATCTGTTCGAGCAGGTGCAGACGGTCAGCGGGGTCGGACCGAGGCTGGCCCTCGCGATGCTGGCGGTCCATCCGCCGGAGGTGTTGCGCCGGGCCATCAGCGGGCGCGAGATCGCCACGCTGGTGAAGGTGCCGGGTATCGGTAAGAAGGGTGCCGAGCGGATCGTGCTCGAGCTGGCCGACAAGATCGCCCCCACCGACGGCGCAGCCACACCGGCGTCGGGCGGACAGCCCGCCGCCGTGTCCGCGGAGCACGACCAGGTCACCGAAGCCCTCGTCGGGCTCGGCTGGTCGGTCAAACAGGCGCAGGACGCGCTCGGCAAGGTCGCCGAGGCCGACCCGCAGCCCCCGCAGGAGGTGTCCGCGCTGCTGCGTGCCGCGCTGCGCGAACTCGGCAGGTGACGGGGGACAGTGAGAGGGTGGCGGTGACGGACGCATCATGAGACAGGGATGATCGAGGCGATGGACGAGCAGCCCGAACGCGAGGACGACCGGTCCTACGACGCGACATCCCGGGTCGTCGACCCGGCGGCCGACCTGGACGATCGCCGCTTCGAAGCGGCCCTGCGGCCGCGCCGGCTGGTCGACGTCGCCGGGCAGCCGCGGGTCAAGGAACAGCTCGGCCTGGTGCTTGAGGCGGCGCGCCGTCGCGGCGTGTCGCCCGATCACATGCTCATGTCGGGTCCGCCCGGCCTGGGCAAGACCACGCTCGCGATGATCATCGCCGCCGAGCTCGAAGCCCCGATCCGGATGACGAGCGGGCCCGCCATCCAGCACGCCGGCGACCTCGCCGCGATCCTGTCGGCCCTGGGCGAGGGCGAGGTGCTGTTCGTCGACGAGATCCACCGGATGGCGCGGGCCGCGGAAGAGATGCTCTATCTCGCGATGGAGGACTTCCGCGTCGACGTCGTGGTCGGAAAGGGCCCAGGCGCCACCGCCATACCGCTGGAACTGCCACACTTCACCGTCGTCGGCGCGACGACCCGTGCCGGGCTGCTGCCTGCGCCTCTGCGCGACCGGTTCGGGTTCACCGCCCACCTCGACTACTACGACCCGTCCGATCTCTCCCAACTGCTCACCCGCAACACCGTGCTGCTCGACGTCGACTCGACGCGGCAGGGCATCGATGAGATCGCGGGTCGCTCGCGGGGCACGCCGCGCGTGGCCAACCGGCTGCTGCGCAGGGTGCGCGACTATGCCCAGGTGCACGGCCAGGGCGTCGTCGACCTGCCGGCCTCCAAGGCCGCGCTCGAACTGTTCGACGTCGACGCGCGGGGCCTCGACCGGCTCGACCGCGCCGTGCTGCAGGCACTGTGCCGCAGGTTCGACGGCGGACCGGTGGGACTGTCCACCCTGGCGGTGGCGGTCGGGGAGGAGCCCGACACCGTCGAGACCGTCGCCGAGCCCTACCTCGTGCGGGAGGGCTACATGATTCGTACGCCGCGGGGCAGGACGGCATCGGTGCTGGCCTGGGAGCACCTGGGGCTGACGGCGCCGCCCGACGCCGGCGGACAGCAACTGTCGCTGGATGATGCCGGTGGCCGGTTCGAGCCGTGATCACCGAGCGGGCCGCACCCATGTCATAGGCTGGCGGGAGTGCTTCCTTCGGCCGCGCGGAACCCGAAGTGGGATGAGCAGCGTTGTTCACTTAGACTCTCCCGACGGTGCCGTGTGCGCGGCGCCGGCCGACGGAAACGCTGGACAACACACGCCGGACTACTCTTTAAGGAATGACAGTCGATGTCTGCACTGGCAGCTGCGAGCTCGAGCGGGTCGGGCAGCACGCTCGGCACGCTGCTCTTCGCCATCCCGATCGTGCTGCTGGCGTTCATGTTCTGGTCCTACTTCAAGCGGCAGCGCCAGTTCCAGCGTTCACAGGCAACCCTCGCGGTCGGCGAGGAGGTCGGCACCACGTCCGGCCTCTACGGCACACTCGTCGAACTCGATGAGCAGATCGCCGTGCTCGAGGTCAGCAAGGACGTCCGGCTGCGATTCGACCGGCGCGCGGTCGTGCCCAAGACGAAGCTGGAGCAGACCCGCACGCGATCCCAGGCATCCGCGGTCACGCTGACCAAGTCACGCGACGACGCGGCCGACTCCGACTCGACAGATACGAAGGCCTGAACAGGTGGCTACACGATCCCGCCGATCCGTGGGGCATCCCCGACGGATCCTCTTCATCCTGATCGCCATCATCGTGGCGGTGTATGCCGCGGTGGGCGCATCGGTCGCCTTCGGCAATCCGGCCGGGCAGTGGACCCCGAAGCTCGGCCTGGACCTCGAGGGCGGGCGGCAGATCATCCTCAAGCCGCAACTGCCCAAGGGGCAGAGCATCAACTCGGGCCAGGTGCAGCAGGCCGTCGACATCATCCGCCAGCGAGTGGACGGCAGCGGTGTGTCGGAGGCCGACGTGACGACGCTGGGCGGCAGCAACATCGTCGTCTCCCTGCCCGGTCACCCCTCGCCCGAGCAGACCAGGGCGCTCGCGCAGTCCTCGCAGCTGGCATTCCGTGCGGTCCTGAAGACCCAGGCGGTGCAGGCGTCCGCGCAGCAGCAGACGCAGCAGCCCAACCGGACGCTCCCGACTCCGGCGCAGACCAAGTCCGCGAAGACCGGCGAATCCAAGAGCAACCAGTCCAAGAGCGGCGACACGAAGAGCAAGTCGTCGACGTCGGGTTCGTCCAAGAAGTCCGGCGCCAACGCGGCCTTCCCGCAGGCCTTCGAGTCGGCATCGCATCCCGCGGCGAAGGGTGACGCGAAGTCCGCCGACGCGGACAAGCCGAAGAATGCCAGCGATCCTGCCTGGGCGACGCAGCCGGTGGCGAAGGTCTGGATCAAGAACGGCCTGGCCAAGAAGGGCGATACCTACAACGACCTCTACCAGGCCTACTCGTGCACCAACACGAAGAAGAGCAACGGACCGACCGCGCAGGAGTGGCGGGAGGTCGCGGCGCAGGCGCCGCTCAGCGAGCCGAGCGTCGGATGCGGCGAGGGCGAGAAGCTGCTGATGGGGCCCTCCGAGGTCAACGGCAAGATGGTCAGCGACGCCAGCTGGGGTCCGGTCAGCAACTCCCAGGGCCAGCAGACCGGCGAGATCGGCGTCGACCTCAGCTTCAACAGCGAGGGCGCCAAGCAGTTCGAGAAGGTCACCTCGAGGATCACGCCGCTGCAGGCGCCGCGCAACCGCTTCGCGATCGTCGTCGACGGCGGCATCATCTCCGCACCGACCTCGCAGGCCGTCATCCGCGACGGCAAGGCTCAGATCACCGGCAACTTCACCAGCGACAGCGCCAAACAGCTGGCCAACCAGCTGAAGTTCGGCGCACTGCCGTTCTCGTTCAAGGAACTGACCTCCAACCAGATCAGTCCGCAGGTCGGGTCCGACCAACTGCAGAAGGGCCTGATCGCCGGCCTCATCGGGCTGTTGCTGGTCGTGTTCTATTCGCTGCTGCAGTATCGCGCGCTGGGTTTCGTCACGGTCTTCTCGCTGGTCGTCTCCGCTGTGCTCACCTACGGCGTGGTGACGTTCCTCGGGTTCTCCAGCAACTATCGCCTCACCATGGCGGGCGTCACCGGTCTGATCGTCGCCATCGGTGTGACGGCCGACAGCTTCATCGTCTATTTCGAGCGGGTGAGAGACGAAGTCAGATCCGGGCGGCCGCTGCAGGCGGCCGTGCAGACCGGATGGGCCAGAGCAAAGAAGACCATCATCATCTCCGATGCGGTCAACTTCCTGGCGGCCGCGGTGCTCTATCTGATGTCTGCCAGTGACGTGAAGGGCTTCGCGTTCACCCTGGGCCTGACGACGATCATGGACGTGCTGATCGTCATGACATTCACGCATCCCGTGCTCACGCTGCTGGCGCGCACGAAGTTCTTCGGCAACGGGCACAAGTGGTCCGGTTTCGACCCCGAACGGCTGGGTGCGAAGGGCGTCACGTATGCCGGCCGCGGCCGGGTGACGATCGCCGATCGGAAGGCTAGGCAAGGGGCGCAGGTCTGATGGCAAGCTTCTCCCAGTTCGGCAACGATCTGTTCACCGGCCGTCGGCAGATCAACTTCATCGGGCGCCGGCGCACCTGGTTCACCCTCACCGCGGTCCTGCTGGTGATCGCGGCGGTCGGGATCTTCGGCCGGCAACTGAACTTCAGCCTCGAATTCACCGGCGGCTCGGAGGTGACCGTCAGCGGCGTCTCCCACATGCAGAACTTCGACCAGCGTGCCCGCGAGGCCGTGCGGTCGGCCACCGGCACCGATGACAACCTCATCGTGACCCAGGTCGGCGACGACCAGGTGCGCATCCAGTCGGAGAAGCTGGGCTCGGGCACCGCGGCGTCGACGACGAAGGTCAGTGAGGCACTGGCCAAGAAGTTCGACGTGCCGGTCAAGAGCGTGAGCGCATCGTTCATCGGCCCGTCGTGGGGTGCGACGGTCACCCACAAGGCCATCGTGGCCCTGATCGTCTTCCTGCTGCTCGTCTCCCTCGTGCTGTCCATATATTTCCGCACCTGGAAGATGTCGCTCGCGGCTCTGACCGCGCTGCTGCACGACCTGTTCTTCACCGTCGGCGTCTATGCGCTCACCGGCTTCCAGATCTCTCCGGCGTCGATGATCGGGTTCCTCACCATCCTGGGCTACTCGCTCTACGACACGGTCGTCGTCTTCGACAAGGTGAAGGAAAACACCGAGGAAGCCATGAAGACCGGCCAGCGCAGCTACCTGCAGGCCGCCAACTACGGCGTCAACCAGACGCTGGTGCGCTCGATCAACACCTCGGTCGTGGCCCTGCTGCCGATCGCGGCGATCCTGGTCGTCGGCATCACCATGCTCGGTCCGGGGACCCTGCTCGACCTGTCGCTGGCGCTGTTCGTCGGTATCGCGGTCGGCACCTACTCGTCGATCTTCATCGCGACACCGCTGCTGGCCAGCCTGCGCAAGAACGAGCCTGCCATGAAGGAACTGGAGAAGCGGGCCATGGCGTTCCAGGCCAACCAGAGTTCGATCCTCGCGGAGTCGGGGACGGTCGCCCATTCGCCCGGTGAGGCGTCGTCCGGCGTGGTCGAGCCCGAACGGGCACAGGCTGCGGCCAGCGCTCACGCCTCCAGGGTCCACAAGCGGGAGATCCACCCGTTGGCTCGCAGGGACGGTGAGTGAGGCGTGTCCGCCGCGGGCGATGACCCGGTGGATGTGCTGATCTCCCATACCCGCGACGTCGCAGACTTCCCGACGCAGGGCGTGATGTTCAAGGACCTCACGCCGCTGTTCGCCGCGCCCGAGGCGTTCGCCCGGATCACGGCCGACATCGCGGATCGCCACCGCGGCGCGGTCGACGTGGTCGCCGGGATCGAGGCCCGCGGTTTCATCGTCGCGACTCCGGTGGCCCTGGCCCTCGGTGTCGGCTTCGTGCCGGTGCGCAAGGCGGGCAAGCTGCCCGGCGACACCCGTTCGCGCACATATGCGCTGGAATACGGGGAGGCCACCATCGAGGTGCGGGCCGACGCGTTCGCGCCGGGCTCCCGCGTGCTCCTCGTGGATGACGTGCTGGCGACCGGCGGCACGGCCGCGGCGGCCGCCTCGCTGGTCGAGGAGGCAGGGGCCAGAGTGGCCGGTGTGGAGGTGCTGCTCGAGCTGGAATTCCTGCACGGACGGGACCATCTCGGGCCCTGGAAGGTGCACACGATCGCGACGGCCTGACCCGGGCATTGTTTATACGAGTCATTTCATGAAAAAATGGCCTCATGGTCAGTTCAGTGCCGGTGGACCCTACGGGTCAGCAGATGCCCTACCTCGGGGAGAGCCGGTCGCGTGTATTGCATGCGCTGCAGGCCTCCACCGAACCGATGGGTGTGAGTGAGATCGCGCGGAAGGTGGGCTTGCACCCCAATACCGCACGGTTCCATCTCGACGCCCTCACCGATTCCCGGCTGGCGGAGCGCCACAGAGAAGACCGTGACGCTCCCGGGCGTCCTCGCTGGCTCTACAGCGCCGGGCCGAACAGCGGTCAGCGCGGCAGGCGTTCCTACCAGTTGCTGGCGCAGATCCTCTCCAGCACGCTGGCGATGCCCGCTGCCGATCCGCGCGCGAATGCCGTCGAGGCGGGCGAGCAGTGGGGCCGCAAGATGGTGCAGGCGCCCGCCCGAGGCAAGCACACCGATGCGGGGGAGGCCACCCGCCAGCTGTGCGACACCCTCGACCAGATCGGCTTCGCCCCCGAGGT
>CAYPQR010000144.1:0-7212 GCA_964412865.1 uncultured Intrasporangiaceae bacterium | reverse complement strand
GTGAGGGCGACAGACGCGACCGACGGATAGGGCGTGGGGACACCCGGCGAGACGACCGCGCTGGTGGTGCAATCTTGCGAGCGCGCACGACCAGAGCGCGCACGCAAGGCCATAATCTATCAGGGGTCCCGATCGGCGCCAAAATCAGCCGCCTGCGGGCCGGCCGTCTCCCTGCCGTTCGGCGGTGATGGTCAAGATCGCGTGCTCGACCGCGTAGACGGGGTCGCGGCCTCCCCCTTTGACGGCGAAGTCGGCGGCGGCCACCGCCTGTATGGCACGGCCCAGTCGCGCGCCGTCCCATCCGCGGGATGCCGCGCGAGCCCGGTCGATCTGCCACGGCGCCATCCCGAGTTGTTTGGCGAGCGCGCCGGAGGACCCCCGGCCCGCCGTCGCCACCCGTGCGACCTGGCGCAACTGGCTGGCCAGCACGGCGACGATCGGCACGGGGTCGAGCCCCGAGGCCAGCGCGTGCCGCAGCAGTCGCAGCGCCTCGGAGGTGTTGCCGGCGACGGCGGCGTCTGCGACGCGGAACCCGGTGGCCTCGACCTTGCCGCCGTAGTAGCGCCCCACCTGTTCCTCGTCGACGACCCCTTCGGTGTCGGCCACCAGTTGCCGGCAGGCGGACGCCAGCTCGCGCAGATCCTTGCCGACCGCCTCCAGCAGCGCGCGCACGGCGCCGGGCGTGATCTTGCGGCGAGCGGCCTGGAACTCGCCCGTGACGAACGACGACTTGTCACGGTCGGACTTGACGGCGGGGGCCTCGATCACCCGGGCGCCGGCCTTCTTCAGCGCCGTCAGCGCCTTCTTGCCACGCTGGCCTCCTTTGTGGAGCGCGATCAGCGAGCCGTCGTCCAGACCGGCCCCGAGCAGCTTGAGCAGGTCGTCGAGCAGATCGTCGCTCGCCTCGTCGAGGTCGTGCACCACGAGCGTCTTGGTGCCGCCGAAGAGGCTCGGGCTCGCGTGCACGGCGAGGTCGCCGGCCTGATAGGTGGCCGCCTGCATCTGCACGACCTCGATCTCGGGATCCTCGGCGCGATAGGCGTCCAAGGTGCTGGTGAGGGCGCGTTCGGCCAACAGTTGCTCCGGCCCGGAGATCAGCACATAGGACGGCATCGACGTCATGGGCTCAGTCTCCCATCGCGCGCCGGCCCGTGAGGGCTCAGGAGGGTTCCAGCGTCAGGCCGAGTTCGTCGACGCGAGCGGCGACCCGCTCCTCCGGGAGGTCCAGATGATCGGCCAGTTCCTGCAGCGTCAGGCCGATCTGCGCCGCCTCGCGCAACTCCTCGTCGGCCTCGTCGGACCACACGTCGCCGCCCGGGCCGTCCTGCGGGGCCCTCGCAGTTGTGACCTGTGGTTCGTCATCGACGGGCGGCAGCGCCTCGGTCACCGAGGTCACCGACTCCGTCGCGGGTTCCGGCTCCGACGGTTCGGCGACCATCGGCCCGGACGAGACCGACTCGGCGGCCTGCGGCGCCGATGCGCGGTGCTCCGGCGCGGATCGCCCACTCATCACGGCGACGTCGCGTTTGGCGGGGGTGTCGACCGGCAGTACGGGCGGCGCGGTGTCGTCGAGGCGCCGTAGGGCCTGCAGCACCAGCCCGCGGTCGGTGGTCGGCCAGAACGGAGGCAGCGAACGCTGCAGGAAACCGGCATACCTGGCGGTGATCATCCGTGAGTCGAGGAAGGCGACGACGCCGCGGTCATCGCTCCGCCGGATCAGCCGGCCGGCGCCCTGCGCCAGTCGCAGGGCGGCATGGGTGGCCGACACTGCCATGAACCCGTTGCCACCCATACGCGCGATCGCCTGCGACCGAGCGGAGGCGAGAGGGTCGTCGGGGCGCGGGAAGGGGATGCGGTCGATCAGCACGAGCTGACAGGCAGGGCCCGGCACGTCGACGCCCTGCCACAGCGACAGCGTCCCGAAGAGGCAGGTCTTCGCATCGGCCGCGAATTGCCGCACCAGTGTTGACGTCTGGTCATCTCCTTGGCACAGGATCGGAATCTCCTCGCCGAATCGGCGGCGCATCTCCTCAGCAGCCGACTTGGCCGCACGCGTCGACGAGAACAGGCCGAGTGTGCGGCCTCCGGCCATGCGGACGAGGGTCTCGATCTCATCCATCTGGGCGACCGGCGTGCCCTCGCGGCCGGGCGCCGGCAGGTGTTGTGCGACATAGGCGATGGCCTGCTTCGGATAGTCGAACGGCGAGCCGACATCGAGGCCCGACCAGGCCGGGCCTCCCTCACCGCGAAGCCCGAGTGTGCCGGCAATGGAGTCGAAGCTGCCTCCGAGCTCGAGCGTCGCCGAGGTCATGACGACCGTTCGCTCGTCGAACAGCTTGTCGCGCAACATCATTGCGACACTCATCGGGGCCACGTGCAGGACGCTGCCGCGACGTGGGTCCTTGCTGATCCAGCTGACGTCGAGCTCGCGCTCCTCCAGCACACGCGCCGTCGTGTCGAAGACGTCGTCGACTGCGGCGCGCGCCATCTGGCGGGCGCCGTCACCGTCCGCGGGTTTGGAATCCTTCAGCTGCGACTGCACGTCCCGGGCGGCGTCCCGCACCCGCGTCAGCGCGAGCCCGAGCGCGTCGGGCACTCCCATGAGCCGTCCTTCGGCGAGTTGCTCCATCGCGTCGCCGAGGAATTCGCCGGTCTCGGCCAGCGTGTCGGTCTCGGCGAGCCGCCCACAGCGCTTCACCGCCGCCGCGACCGTGCCGGAGGTCAGTTCGTCCGTGATCGTCGAAGTGACCCGGTCGACGAGTTCATGCCCCTCGTCGATGACCAGCAGGTCGTGATCGGGCAGCATCTGCCGACCCTCGAACGCGTCGATCGCCATGAAGCTGTGGTTGGTCACGACGACGTCGACATCCTTGGCGGCGGCGCGGGCCCGCTCGACGAAGCACTCCTGCACCATGGGGCACTTCTGGCCGAGGCACTGATCGGCCGAGACCGACACCTGACGCCAGGCGCGCTCACTGACCCCTGGCACCAGTTCGTCGCGATCACCCGAGTCGGTCTGCTCGGCCCACTCGCGCAGCCGCGTCACCTCACGGCCGAGCCGGCCCACGGCGGCGTCGACGTCGCCGACCGAGATGAGACCGTCGTCCTCGTCGGGATAGCCGCCCTCCAGCTTGTGCAGGCACACGTAGTTGCGCCGGCCCTTCACCAGCCCGTAGGTCGGCCGGCGCCCGAGCACGGGCCGCAACGCGTCCGCGATGCGCGGCAGGTCACGGTCGACGATCTGGGCCTGCAGGGCGAGCGTGGCCGTCGCGACGATCGCCGGCTTGCCCGACTCGACGGCGTGCGCGATCGCCGGCACGAGGTACGCCAGCGACTTGCCGGTGCCGGTGCCGGCCTGCACCAGGAGATGCGCGTCGTTCTCGACGGCCTCCGCCACGGCGTGGGCCATCCGGATCTGTCCGGGGCGCTCGACGCCGCCGACTCCCCGGACGGCGGCGTGCAGCAGGTCATCGAGGTCGCAAGGCATTGCCCCAGCGTATGCCGCCGCGCCGTGGCCGCGGCGGACGTGTCTCGGGGCCTGTGGATGCGGGGCCACCGACCGCATCACAGCGCCCGGTCATGCCGATGCCCGCGCCGCGGTCAGGCGAACATGCGCCCCTCGGGGCGGCAGATCAGGTGGGCGACGATCGCCGTCCATCCGGTCTGGTGCGTCGCGCCGAGGCCGGCGCCCGTGTCTCCGTCGAAGTATTCGCAGAAGGTGACGTGCTCGTCCCACAGCGGGCCGCTCGGATACCAGTGCGGCGTGCCGGGTCTGCGGCCGTCGGAGCCCGGCAGGAAGAGGGACACGAGTCGATCGGTGAGTGCCGCCGAGGCGTCCGCGATCGACACCTGCCGCCCCGAGCCGGTCGGCAGCTCGACCCGCGCCGTCGGATCGGCGACGGCCAGCACCCGCAACGCGTCCAGCAGCAGGAAGTTGACCGGGAACCACACCGGGCCCCGCCAGTTGGAGTTGCCCCCGAACATGCCGCTGTCCGACTCGGCCGGGGTGTAGCGGATCGACAGCTCCTGCCCGGCGACGCGGATCGTGACACCGTCGCGGTATGCGGCCGACAGCGAGCGGATGCCGTGCGGCGAGAGGAACTCCGCCTCGTCGAGCAGCCGCTCGAGCAGCCGCGCGCGCCGCCCCGGCGGGACGAGGGCGATGGTGAGGCGGGAGTCACCCGCGGTGCGGTGGTGCTGCAGCACATCCGCCAGCTTCGGGTCACGCCGTCCTTCCCACTGGGCCTCGTGGATCAGTCCGGGCATCTCCGCCATGATCGCCGGATGCACCGACTCGATCGCGATCAGCGGCAAGAGCCCGACCAGTGACCGCACCGGCAACTGCGAACCCTGCCCGTCCGGGTGGACGATCGCGTCGTAATAGAAGCCGTCGGCCTCGGACCACAGCGATACACCCTGGCTGCCGAAGTCGTCCATCGCCCGGGCGAGGCGCAGGAAGTATTCGAAGAACGTGCGTGCCGTGTCGTCGAATCCGCGTAGCGACCGGGCGAGTTCGACCGCGATGCGCAGCATCGACAGGGCATAGAACGCCATCCAGCTGGTCGCGTCGGACTGCTCCAGGCGCAGCCCACCCGGCAGCGGCTGCGAGCGGTCGAACAGGCCGATGTTGTCCATGCCGAGGAAGCCGCCCTCGAAAAGGTATGAGCCGTCGGCGTCCTTGCGGTTGATCCACCAGGAGAAGTTCATCAGCAGCTTGGAGAACACGCGCACGAGGAACTCGCGGTCACGCCGGCCGTCGATGAGGTAGACCTGCCAGGCCGCCCACGCGTGGACCGGCGGGTTCACGTCGGTGAAATTCCATTCGTATGCGGGCAATTGGCCGTCCGGATGCTGCGCCCACTCCCGGCACATCAGCTCCAGCTGACCCTTCGCGAAGGCCGGGTCGATCTCGGCCAGGGCGATCGCATGGAACGCGAGATCCCATGACGCGAACCATGGATACTCCCACGCGTCGGGCATCGAGATGATGTCGGCGAGGTCGAGCGTGGCCCAGTCGGCGTTGCGCCCGTCGCGTCGCTGCCGAGGAGGCGGCGGCTGCGCGGGGTCGCCCTCGAGCCATTCGGTCACGCAATAGCGATAGAGCTGCTTCCCCCACAGCAGCCCGGCGAAGGCTCGGCGTGCGACGTGTCGGGCCTGATCGTCCGCTCCCACGGGTATGACGGCGGAATAGAACTCGTCGGCCTCGGCCCCACGCAGCGTCATCAGTTCGTCGACGTCACCGTCGGCGGGTGAGGACATGGGCGCGGCCTGGCCACCTGGCGCCGCGTGCACACCCCGCAGCCGGAGTCGCACGGTGACGGTCCGGCCCGGGGCGATGGCGTCGAAGTGCCACCAGAAGGCCACCTTGGTGCCATGGGTCCGGCGGGTCCGCGAGGTGTCGCCGTGCACGATCGCTCGATCGACGCCATCCTTCGGGCAGTCACTGACGCCCGCTGCGCCGAAGACAGTCTCATTGTCTGTTTCGTTGTCGCAAAACAAGATCCGCGGGTCACCCGCGGTGGTCGTCGAGAGCACCCGCAGTTCGTATCGGCCGAGCCAGGCGTGCTCGAACTCGACGACACCGTCGTCCCGGCGGACCATGCTCGGCCGCCGGTCGTCGCGGCCCCAGGCCCAGGTGTTGCGGAACCACCCCTGCGGCACGAGGTCCAGTGGCGCGGGGTCGGGTCCGTGATTGGTCGCCGAGATCTCGACGATCACATCGGTCTCCGTCGCCTTGGCATGGGTCACCTGCACGTCGAAGAACCGGTCGCCGTCCAGCACTCCGGTGTCGGTCAGTTCGTATTCGGGGTCGTCACGCCCGCGTGCCGCAGCACCGGCGACCAGTTCGGCATACGGGTACCGAGCCTGGGGATAGCGATACAGCCAGCGGCCCCACGAATGGGTCGGGGTGGCGTCGACCGGCCACCAGACCTCCTTGACGTCCTCGCCGTGGTTGCCCTCGCCGTTGGTGAGGCCGAAGAGACGTTCCTTGAGCCGGTCGTCCTGCCCGTTCCAGAGGGCGACGCCGACCGTGAAGAAACCGAAGCGGTCTGTGAGGCCGCCCAGCGCGTCCTCACCCCAGCGGTAGGCGCGCCGGTGGGCCTGGTCGAACGGGAAGTAGTCCCAGGCGTCGCCGTCGGCCGAGTAGTCCTCGCGGACGGTCCCCCACTGTCGTGCCGCGGCATACGGCCCCCACAGCTTCCACGGGGAGTCGTCGGTGGGCGCGGCGGCGAGCCTCTCGTGCTCGGCGCTCTCGTGTGCCACGCAGGCGCCCGAGTCTCAGATCACAGACGGACGCCGAAGACGTCCAGCACCGCCTGCAGCACGCTCGCACCGATGAAGATGAAGAAGAAGAGGGCAATTATGCCGGCAATGCTGGCCCAGATGCCGAACTTGAGATCCATCCTCAGTGCCTTTCGTCAGTCGCTGCAAGGTGAAGCCTACGACCCCAGTGTGCCGGACACCGCGGCAGGGACCGCGTAGGCCTCCAACTCCGCCTCGAGGACAGGCGTCACGTGCGCGTGCACGCGGGTGCCGTCGGCAGTGTGATCGCTGTCGATGACCTCACCCTCGTCGTGGATCCGACTGAGCAGATCGCCCCGGTCGTAGGGCAGAAGCACGTCGACGCGCACCTGGGGGCGCGGAAGCTCCTGCGCGATCCGGTCGCGCAACGCGTCCACGCCCTCACCGGTGTGCGCCGAGACCACGACGCTGTGCTTCTCGGCCCGCCGCAGACGCTCGACCACCTCGGGGTCTGCGACGTCGCACTTGTTGATGACGACGAGTTCCTTGACGTCGTGCGCCCCGACGTCGGCCAGGACGGCACGCACTGCGGTGATCTGGGACTCGGGATCGGGGTGCGATCCGTCGACGACGTGCAGCACCAGGTCGGCATCGGCGACCTCCTCGAGGGTCGACCGGAACGCCTCGACCAGCTGATGGGGCAGATCGCGCACGAACCCGACCGTGTCGGCCAGGGTGTAGAGCCGCCCGTCCTCGGTCTCGGCCCGGCGGACGGTCGGATCCAGGGTCGCGAACAGCTGGTTCTGCACCAGTGCGCCCGCATGGGTCAGGCGGTTCAGCAGCGACGACTTGCCGGCGTTGGTGTAACCCGCGATCGCCACCGAGGGCACATGGTGGGACTTCCGCGAGTGCCGCTTGGTCTCCCGGATCGTCTTCATACCCTTCAGTTCGCGCTTGAGCTTGGCGATG
>CAYPQR010000143.1:0-7253 GCA_964412865.1 uncultured Intrasporangiaceae bacterium | reverse complement strand
TGACCTCACGTCGCGGCGACGACGTCCGGCCACCCCGTTGTCGCCGCCCACCGTTGAGCGTGTGGTGACGTTCTCGCGGTCATCGAGATCGCAATTCGGGCCCCTACGTCTCACCGAGATCGCGATACCCGGCCCCATTTCCGATTTTGAGGCCACCTATTGCGCTCTCGCCGTCGCCAGCGGCCAGAAAATGCGATCTCGCGCGCCGTACGCCGATCCTCGTACGGTCACACCTGGCAGTCCGCCCCGGGCACGCGGCGGCTGACCCCGCAACCAGGCATAGTTATGCAGAGGCGGGCCGGGCTCGCTACCACTGGCGGCATACTGAGGCTGACGTCGAATTCATCGATAAGCGGCGCCGCGATTCACCGACATAGCCACCCATTGGCTCCTGCTTCGCTCCTCCGCGCGCTCCGCTCTACGCGGGAGGTGCCCCCATTGGCTCGCGCTGGGCGCTCGCCTCCTCGACCAGCCACGGGCAGAGATGTTCCGCTAGCAGTTGGCGCAGCGAGGGGCGATCGCGGCGGCGCGGGTCAGGAGACGCGGTGCAGCCAGCGCACCGGGGCGCCGTCACCGGCATACCGGAACGGCTCGAGCTCCTGATCCCAGGCCGTGCCGAGCAGTTCGGCCATCTCGACGCGGAACGCCTGCGGGTCGCCCCCACTCGCCATCAGCGCCGAGCGCAGCCTGTCCTCGTTGACGACGGCGTCGCCCGACGCGCTCGTCCAGGTGTGATGTATGCCGAGGGTCGGCGTGTGTGACCACCGCGAGCCGTCCGCGCCCGGGCTGGGCTCCTCGGTCACCTCGAACCGCACCTTCTCCCAGCCGCGCAGTGCGCTCGCCAGACGGGCCCCGGTGCCGGGCTCACCCATCCAGGACAGCTCGGTGCGCACCATCCCTGCGGCGATGGGCTGCTTCGTCCAGTCCAGTCGCACGGCGGATCCGAGGACCCCCTCGAGGGCCCACCCGATGTGTGGGCACAACGCTGTCGGGGTGGAGTGAATGAACACCACCCCGCGCGTGACGGGTCGCGAGTTCACGACAGACATCCGGGCCTCCTACGGTGCGAGGGACGTCTTCCCCAACGGCCTCGCCCTAGTGCCGAATCTGCGTCGAGAACCTCACTGGACCTTGCCCATTGTGCACCATCGGCCCCACATGCACCAAAAGTTGCGTCAATGAATCGGGTCACCCCGCCCGATCGGTCGAGATCGCGTCAACTCTTCCGAGCCGCCTTCTTGTGCAGTGCGGCGAAGTCGATCTTGTGCTCGAGCACCGGCTTCAGCTGCGTCGCGTAGGACCTCGACAGGTGGTGGTTGTCACGGTAGACGATCGTGTCGTTGATCACGAGCGGACACACCCCGTCGGCGCACAGATACGGCACCATGTCGATGAACCGGCTGTCGGTGGCCTTGGCGTCGGCCTTCCACGCCCGGTCGCGCTTCTCGGACTGCGTGAACAACGGCTCGGCGCAGGTGCTCATGTCGGCCGTGCGCGATCCGAGGCAGTCCTCGGCGTCCTTGGGCAGCTTGGTCTGGTCGGAGATGACGTCGACCCGGGGCGCCAGAGTCTGCAGCTTCTCCAGCGTCCGCTTCGCGCCCGCCTTGAACAGCTCGGTGCCCTTCTCGGCGGGTGCCGGCTTGCCGGTCTTCGGGTCGACGACCCGGATCGAGGTCTGCCCGCTGGTGATGATCAGCTCCGGCTGGATGCGCTTGATCTGTTTGAAGGCCCACTGCTGGTATGGCGCGCACTGCGTGTATTTCTGGCCGCGGAACATGGTCGTCACGTCGGCGGGCAGGCAGGCTGCCTTGATCAGCGGGATGAGCTTGATGTGCTGCTTCTCGGCCATCTGGTCCAACGGCTTCAGCCACTGGGCGGCGTGCGAGTCGCCGAAGAGCACGACGGTGGTGTCGGATGACGTGTCACCCATCGGGCAGATCTTGTGCTCGATGGTGCCGCGATCGGGCGCCCAGCAGCCGTCGGGCGGCTCGGACTTGTCGGCGGGCAGGTCGACCAGGGTCGGCAGCAGCGTCTTGGGCAGTGCGGCACCCGACTTCGCCTGGTCGGCGGCCTTCACCACGTTGGTGCGCAGCGTGTCTCTGCCCTGGTCGTGCATCATCTTGTGCTGCTTGGCATGTGACGGGCTGGTGGCCTGCGCGACGGTCGACTGGTAGACGGCAACGGTCGGCACGAGCACGGCAGCGAGCGCGACCGGCCAGAGGGACAGGGCCCGCAGGTTGCGCCTGCGGAACACCGTCGCGGTGCGGAACGGTGTCTCGACCCACCGGTAGCTCGCCCAGGAGATGACGATCGCGAGGACGATCAGCGCCAGCTTGTATCGGATCCGCAGCGGGTCGGGCGCGACGAAGGCCGCCGGCATGACCAGCAGCGGCCAGTGCCACAGGTACAGCGAGTAGGAGATGTCGCCGATGAACCGCATGGGCCGCAACCCCAGCACCTTGCCCGCACCGTATGACGGGCCCTCGGTGCCGCCGGCGATCACCAGGGCGGCGCCGACCACGGGGAGCAGTCCGGCCGACCCCGGGAAGGGAGTGGCGGGTGAGAACTTCCACGCCGCCACGAGGATCATCGCCAGCCCGACCCACGACAGCACGGCCTTCACCTCGGCCGGCAGGCGAGCGACCCGGTGGGCCCCGAGGGCCAGCAGCGCGCCGAGCCCGAGTTCCCAGGCGCGGGTGAAGGTCGAGTAGTAGGCGGACTGCGGGGACACCAGCGTGTCGTGCACCGACCATACGAAGGACAGGGCGCAGATGACCGCGATCAGCAGCGCCGCGCGGCGCAACGCCTGCCGGCGCCGCATGGCTGCACGGGCCCCGACCCGCTCGCCGCCGGCGCCCCTGCGTGACCAAGCCCTGCGCCGCCACGGGAGCACGAGCATCAGCGCGAGCAGCGCGGGCCAGGCGAGATAGAACTGCTCCTCGACGGCCAGCGACCAGAAGTGCTGCACGGGGGTCTCGAAGCTGGTGACCGCGAAATAGTCGGTGCCGGCCATCGCGAAGTGAATGTTGGCGGCGAAGAATGCGGCCCATCCGACGTCCTTGGTGACGTCGTCGATGTGGCCGTTGGTATAGATGGCGGCCGAGGCGGCGACGATCGCCAGCAGCGCCACCGAGGCGGCCGGCAGGATGCGTTTGGCCCGGCGCGCATAGAAGGTCGCGAAGGAGACACGGCCGGTCTTTGTGACCTCGCGGGCCAGGACTCCGGTGATGAGGAAGCCGGAGATGACGAAGAAGACGTCGACGCCGACGTAGCCGCCCTGGAAGATCTGCTTGATGCCGGCGTGGCTTGCGACCACCAGGAGGACCGCGACGGCGCGCATACCCTGGATGTCGCTGCGCTGTGCGGTGCCGTGACCGCTCGTGGTGGGGGCACCGGCGTTTTTCGCCCCCGTCGACGTTTCGGCGGGCTTGTGCGATGTCGCCAGTCCCAGCACGCAGGCACCTTTCCTCACAATTTGCAACCTTTTCCCGATAAAGATTAGGCAACAAATCTGTGCTGAGGCTGTGTCCGAGGTGGGCAGACCGCAAGATCGCGGTCTGTTAGGCTGACGCCGTCCTTCACGGGAGTCCGGCGCACCGGGCTGAGAGGGAGCTGCAGCGGCTCCGACCGTACCCCACTTGATCCGGATCATGCCGGCGCAAGGAGAAGCCGATGAAATCCTCCCACTCCCTCCACCACCTCGACGCACCGACGCACCGGTGAGGGGCACCACGGCCGTCGTCGTGGGCGGCGGAGTGATCGGTCTCGCCTGTGCCCGCTCCCTCGCTCGATCGGGCGCACGAGTGAGCCTCTATGACGCGCCGTCTCCCGGCCGCCCATCGGACGTCGCCGCCGGAATGCTGGCGCCCACCTGCGAGCTGGACTACGGCGAGACCCCGCTGCTCGGCCTCTCGCGCGACTCCGTCGCCCGGTGGCCGCGGCTGGCCGCCGATCTCGCCGCCGAGACGGGCATCGACGTCGGGCTCCGCCGAGACGGCACCCTGCTGCTGGCGACCGAACCCGACGACCTGCCCAGGCTGCAGCGCCGTGCGCGGCTCTGGGACGAGCACGGCCTGCCGTATGCCGAGCTCACCGGACCGCAGTGCCGGTCGCTGGAGCCGGCCCTCTCCCGGCGGATCCGTGCGGGGCTGCGGGTCGACGACGACCTCAGCGTCGACAACCGGCTGGTGTTGCGGGCCCTCACCGCCTCACTTCGCGCGCATGACGTCGACATCCGCCGTGAACGGGTGACGCTGCACCACGGCGCCGGCGCGGTGACCGGAGTCCGCACGCCGCACGGCATCCACCGGGCGGATGTGGTGGTCGTCGCCGCCGGCGTGTGGAGCGCTCCGCTGCTGGCACAGGCCGGAGTGACCGGCGCGGTCCGGCCCGTGAAGGGTCAACAACTGCGCCTGCACCGCGAGACGCCCGCCATCACCCGCACGCTGCGCGGCCGGGTCGACGAGGTCGACGTCTATCTGGTGCCCCGGGCCGATGGCACCGTCGTCGTCGGCGGCACCAGCGAGGACGTCGGGTTCGACCTGCGCCGCACCCCTCGCGCGATCCTCGACCTGCTCGGCGCCGCCTGCGCCATCGTGCCCGAGTTGCGCGACCACGAGCTGGTCGAGCACGACGTCGGCCTGCGACCCGCCACCGACGACAACGGGCCGATGCTGGGCGCCGCCGCGACACCGGGACTGGTCGTCGCCACCGGCCACTACCGGCACGGATTCCTGCTCACCCCCGTCACGGCCGAGACCGTGCGCGCCGCCGTCTTCGACGAACCGGTGCCCGACGTGGCACACCCCTTCTCCCCCGCCCGACAGGAAAGGAACTCCGCATGAGCCCCACCATCGATCTCAACGGCGACGAGCTCGCCGTCGACGAGGGCGCCCGCCTCGACACCCTCGTCGCCGATCAGGGCTGGTCGGACCGGGCCGTCGCCATTGCCGTGAACGACTCCGTCGTTCCCCGCAGCCGCTGGCAGCAGACCGTGCTCACCGACGGCGCCCGGGTCACCGTGCTCTCACCGATGCAGGGAGGCTGACGATGACCACCGACGGCTTGTCCGCCGACGATCCACTCCACCTGGCCGGCCGCACCCTGCATTCGCGGCTGCTGCTCGGCTCCGGCGGTGTCAGCAGCAACGCCGCGCTCCGCGAGGCGATCGGCGCGAGCGGCACCGAGGTCGTGACGGTCTCGATGCGCAGAACGGGCACCGGGGTCGACAACGGCCTGCTTCGGGTCGTGCGAGAAGCGGGTGTCGAGATCCTGCCCAACACCTCCGGCGCACGCACGGCTCGCGAGGCCGTCCTGGTGGCGGAGCTGGCACGCGAGGCGCTCGGCACCGACTGGGTCAAGCTCGAGGTCGTCGACGACGATCGCACCCTGCTGCCCGACGTCGTCGAACTCCTCGATGCGGCAGAGTCGCTGGTGTCGAAGGGCTTCCAGGTGCTGCCCTACACCGGCGACGACCCGGTGGTCGCCACCCGGCTCGCCGAGGTCGGCTGCGCAGCCGTCATGCCCCTCGGGGCGCCGATCGGCAGCGGGCTGGGCATACGAAACCCTCACGCCATCACCCTCATCCGTGAGGCCGTGGATGTGCCGGTCATCCTCGACGCCGGGGTGGGCACAGCATCCGACGCGGCGCTCGCGATGGAGCTGGGATGCGATGCCGTGTTGCTGGCCACGGCTGTCACGCGGGCGGAGCGGCCGGGGCTGATGGCGCGGGCGATGCGGTATGCCGTGCACGCCGGCCGCGACGCGCACCGGGCCGGGCGCGTGCCCAAACGCCATGTGGCCCAAGCATCCTCACCTCTGGCTCCGGCTCTGTGACAGTCGTCCCGCCCCGGCTGCTCGTGATCACCGACCGTCGCCAGGTGCCTCCTTCCCGCACTCTCACCGAGACCGTGGCCGAGGCGATGGCGGGCGGCGCACGTCACGTCCTCCTGCGGGAACGGGATCTCTCCGTCGCCGACCGAGAACGCCTCGTCGACGAATTGGAAGCGCTCACAGCGGCATACGCGGGCGCGATGCTGCTGATGGCGTCGCCCGCACCCGCGACCACCGGGCAGGGACTGCATCTGCGGGCAGCGGATCAGCCGCCGGTCCGACGGCCCGCGATGCTCGGGCGTTCCGTCCACAACCCGACCGAGGCGGCCCGGGCGGCAGGCGACGGATGCGACTACATGACGGTCTCGCCGATCGCAGCCACGCGCTCGAAACCCGGCTACGGTCCTGCCCTCGGTGTCCATGGCCTGGGCCGACTGCTCGCGGCAGTGCCGGACGCACCTGCGGCCCTCGCCCTCGCGGGCGTCCTCCCGCACCAGGTGCAGGCGCTGCGCGGGGCCGGTGCATACGGCGTCGCGGTCATGGGAGCGATCATGCGCGCCCCGGAGCCGGCCGCCGCCGTCGACGCATACCTGCGACATCTCATCTGACAGCCGATCCGACACGAAACATCCGACCGAAGGAGCACAATGACTGCGACCACCCCTGCCCGCGGCAAGGTGTATGAGCCCGGCGCCGACTCGATCCCGGTGCCGTTCACCGAGGTCCGCCTCGACGACTCCCCCGGCACCGGCGAACACAATGCACCGTTCCGGCTCTACGACACCTCCGGTCCCGGCTCGGACCCCGAGCAGGGCCTGGCGCCGCATCGCGCGGCGTGGATCGCGAGCCGAGGCGACGTCGAGAGCTACGAGGGGCGCCGTCGCGCGCTGGCCGACGACGGCCGCTCGGCCGTCCGAAGAGGCCGGTCGGCCGACGAGTGGCGCGGGGAGCGCCCCGCGCCGGTGCGGGCGGCCCAGGGTGCGTGCGTCACACAGATGCACTATGCCCGCCAGGGCATCGTCACCCCCGAGATGCGATTCGTCGCAGCCCGAGAGCAGTGCGACGCCGAACTGGTGCGCGCCGAAGTCGCCTCGGGCCGGGCGATCATCCCGTCCAACGTGAATCACCCCGAGAGTGAGCCGATGATCATCGGCCGCCGATTCCTGGTGAAGGTCAACGCCAACATCGGCAATTCGGCGGTCACCAGCTCCATCGCCGACGAGGTCGACAAGCTCACCTGGGCGACGACCTGGGGTGCCGACACGGTGATGGACCTGTCGACCGGCGACGACATCCATACGACCAGGGAGTGGATCGTGCGCAACTCTCCCGTGCCGATCGGCACGGTCCCGATCTATCAGGCCCTCGAGAAGGTCGGCGGTGACGCCGATGAATTGACCTGGGAGCTCTACAAGGACACC
>CAYPQR010000142.1:0-7258 GCA_964412865.1 uncultured Intrasporangiaceae bacterium | reverse complement strand
TCGCGGTGATCGATGCCTACCTGCATCTCGTCGAGAGCGACCCCGAGGTCTATCGGTTCGTGGTGCGTCGCCCGCTTCTGCCCGCGCCGCCCGCATCGGACCCTGTCGCCGGACTCACCGACGCCATCGCCGAGACGCTCAGCACGATCTTCGCGCGGGCGCTGCGGGCCGCGGGCAGGGACAGCGCTCCCGCCACCACCTGGGCCTACGGGCTCATCGGGTTCGTCCGCGAATCCGCGGACCGCTGGTTGAGCAACACCGACAGGGCACCCCGTGAGGTGATCACCGCGCAGTTGGCCGACTTCGCGACGGTCGGCCTGGCCGGGGTGCTGACGCCTCGAGGAGAGGAAGAAGATGTCTGAATCCGCCACTCGTGCAGAGGAACTGCGCCGCGTTCTCGATGGCCGATGGAGCGGCCTGAGAGACCGGGCACGACGGGAGTTCGAGCCCGACTGGACGCTCGCACCACCCGGCGAGACCATCGACAGCGCGCGCGAGCGCACCTACCGCCAGTTGCTGGAGATCGCCGGACGCGGCTACGGCAGCATCGGTTTCCCCGAGGCCTACGGCGGGACCCTCGACTACGGCGCCTCCTGCGTGCTCTTCGAGATGCAGGCGTACGGCGACCTGTCACTGGCCGTCAAGACCGGCGTGCAGTTCGGGCTCTTCGGCGGCGCGATCGCCAATCTCGGCACGGAGCGCCATCATTCGGTCTATCTTCCGGATGCCATGACCGCGAAGCTGCTCGGCTGCTTCGCCATGACCGAGGAGGGGCACGGCAGCAATGTGCAGCGGCTCGAGACGACGGTGACCTATGACGCGGCGACGCGCGAACTGGTCGTCGACTCCCCGACACCTTCGTCGAAGAAGACCTACATCGGCAATGCCGCGCGGGACGGCCGCATGGCTGTCGTGTTCGCACAGCTCGTCGTGGCCGGCGAGAGCCATGGAGTTCACGCCGTCGTCGTCCCGATCCGCGATGAGGCGGGAAATGCCCTGCCCGGCGTGACGATCGGCGACAACGGGGTGAAGGCCGGTCTGCCCGGTGTCGATAACGGCACGCTGATGTTCGACCAGGTGCGCGTGCCCAAGGACAACCTGCTCGGCGCATTCGGCGACATCAACGACAACGGGACCTACCGGTCGCCCATCAAGAGCAAGAACGCCCGGTTCTTCACCATGCTCGGCACGCTCGTACGCGGGCGCATCTGTGTCGGCGGCGGTGCGGGCTCCGCGGCCAAGAAGGCCCTCGCCATCGCGGTGCGCTATGGAAGCACCCGCCGGCAGTTCGAGGCGCCCGGGGCCGGCGACGAGATCGTCGTGCTGGATTATCTTGCGCACCAACGCAAACTGCTCCCCCGGCTCGCAAAGTCGTATGCGCTGAGCTTCGCCCAGAACGCCCTCGTCGAACGGCTGCAGGAGCTGCACGGATCGACACGGCCGCAAGGACGACCCGAGGACAAGGTGGCGCAGCGCGAGCTGGAGAGCCGCGTCGCGGGACTCAAGGCGGTGGCAACCTGGCATGCCGTCGACACCATCCAGGCGTGCCGGGAGGCGTGCGGCGGTGCGGGCTACATGGCCGAGAACCAGCTCGCTCAGATGCGCGCCGACGTCGACGTCTTCGCCACCTTCGAGGGCGACAACACCGTGCTGCTGCAGCTGGTCGCCAAGGGCCTGCTGACCGAATACCAGGCGATGTGGGGCGACCTCGACGTCGGCGAGATGGTGGGAATGGTCACCCGTCAGGTCGCCGAGGGCCTCGTCGAGCGCACGACCGGACGCGCCGGTCTGCAGCGGCTCGTCGACGCGGCCAAACGGCGGGACGACGAGTCGGCGATGGACGACCGCGGCTGGCAGCTGTCGATGTTCGAGCAGCGCGCCGACCATACGCTGGAGACCGTGGGTATGCGGCTGCGGAAGGCCACGAAGGACAACGCTTTCGACCTGTTCAACGCCGCACAGGATCACGTGCTCCTCGCCGCCCGCGCCCACATCGACCGCTGCATCATGGAGGCGGCGTGTGAGGCCGAGGACGAGATGCCGGCCGGTCCGGCCAAGGATCTGCTCGGCGACGTGATCAGCCTTTACGCGCTGTCGTCGATCGAGGGCGACCTCGCGTGGTTCCTGGAGCACGGCCGCCTGACGACGACGCGCTCGCGCGCCGTCACCGCCACGGTCAACGATCTGTGCCGCGGCCTTCGGCCACACGTCCTCGAGCTCGTCGATGCCCTCGGTGTGCCCGAGTGCCTCATCACCGCACCGATCGCACAGCGGCCGGCAGAAGCGCAACGCTGACGCGCGTCAGCCCAGCGGAGCGGTCCGGTCATACCACGGCATCCAGCGGATGGTTCGCGGCTCCGGTGAGGGGCTGAGGGATACAACGGCGCAGCCGATGAACAGCAGTTCGACGAAAAGAGAAGACAGTCCGAGATAATTCTCGATCGAGCCGGTCCACCCCTCAAGGTAGCCACCCGGCAAGCCGGTTGTACGGCTGAGAACGAACAAGACGAATTCCACCGCACAGACGAGGCTTCCGCCGGTCCACGCCAGGGTCCGCAGACTGTTGTGGTCGGACCCGAGCCCGACCATCACCGCTCCCAGCAGCGCCGACCCGATGATGAACAACACACCGATGTAGAGCTCCTCGGCGAGGTGATCCGGCACCATCGCCAGGTGGATTCCCAGGTTGACGAATGCGGCACCGACCGCGACCCATCGGGCCCAAAAACGAATCCCCGTCGTCGTCGCATTCATCGATCCTCCAATGCATTCCAGGAGCGTTCCGCCTGCCGGGCACACGTGCCGCCCTGGACCCGGCGCCGGACACCGATCTGGACTGGCGAGCGCGACGACCCGCTGGTTTGCCACAGTAGGACTCGTGTCTGGGAGTGTGCTGGGGCTGGTCCTCGCCGCGGCGATGTTTCACGCGATCTGGAACATCGCGGCGAAACGCGTCGACGGCGACAGCTACACGTTCGTGTGGTGCTACGTCGTCGCCGGCACGGTGCTGTGGCTGCCGATCGGCCTGGTGCTGCTGTGGCGATCGGGCGGTCCGTGGACGTGGTGGCTGCTGATCGCGCCCGCCATATCGGGGGTGCTGCACATCGCCTACGCGCTCACCCTGCAGACCGGCTATGCGCGCGCAGACCTCAGCGTCGTCTATCCGGTCGCCCGGGGCACGGGCCCGCTGATCACGATGATCGTGGCGCTCGCGTTCCTGAGCGAGCGGCCCGGATGGCCGGCCGTCGCGGGCGCGGTGGTCGTGCTCCTGGGTGTGGTCATCGTCGCCGCCGGCCGGCAGCGTGCCGTGCAACGCGATCGGGTGATCTCGGGGCTGAAGTACGGCGGCGCGACGGGGCTCGCGATCGCCGCATACACCCTGTGGGACGACCACGGCATGACCGCGCTGGCACTCGCGCCGATCCCGTATTTCGCGCTCAACACCGCGTGGCAGGCGGTGTTCATGGCGCCGCGTCTGCGGCAGCACGCACCCGTGGGCGAGACGGTGCGCCGCCATTGGCGCGAGATCGGCATCGTCGGAGTGCTGTCGCCGCTCGCCTACGTGCTGGTGCTGCAGGCCATGCGCAGCACCCCCGTGGCGCTGGTGGCGCCGGCGCGCGAGAGCAGCATCGTCGTCGGCTCGCTGCTCGCCTGGTGGCTCTTCAAGGAGCCCAATCCGCTGCGGCGGGTGCTGGGCGCGGTGGTGGTGCTGGCCGGCATCGCGCTGATCGTCAGCTGAGCCTTGGGGCATGTGCGTCGGGCCGGGAGCGCCTCACGGCGCGTGGCCGCTCGTAGCGGCAATATTTTGGGACCCGGGGCTGCCGCGGCCCGACGCATCACACACCCTAACGCCGCGGCCGCCGCGGATTGTTCCAACCGCCGCCGCGCGCCGGGTGAAAAATCTCACCGTCGCGCGGTGGCGCTGCGCTCACTCCAGCCGGCCCGCCCGCCAGAGCGCCGCCGAGCGGGAGAGATCGCTCGCCGTCGTGAGCAGCGCGGACGCGCTTGTCGTGGCGGCCGCCGCCCCGGGCGCGTCGGTCTTCTCCCGATCGTCGGCCAGGTGGGCGCGGCCGACCGACACGACCCGGCAGAATGCCGCGGCGCGTTCCAGTGCCACCGCCAGGTCTCCCTCGAACACTCCGGCGAGGATGCTGTCGGCCATCTTGCGCAACGAATCGGGCGTCGGCGGCTCCGCCGCGCCGGCCACGGCGTGCGACACGTCGGCGTGCAGGCGGCCCTCCTGATAGTCATTGGCGGCTTCGCCGGGCGCTCGCTGCACCCACTCGCGCAGCGTATACAGCCGCCACAGGGCTCCCGGAAGGCTCACCGCGGGCCGGTCGGCCCACATGTCGGCCACGGTCGCCATGCCCATCTCGTCGACCAGGCAGACCAGCCTGCGCGTGACCTCGGGGTCGTGCGTGGCACGGCCGCGGCCGACCAGCACCGCGGCGGTCTGGTGCGCAGCCTGAGACACCTCCGCCGGATCCAATTGGCTCGGCTGCGCCTCGAACTCTCTCGGGTCGAGCATCGCTGGCCGCCTGGGCCTGCGGGACCTGCCATCACTCATCGCTCCAGCCTAACCACCACCGTGCAGACGAGAAAGCCGCCGAGTGGCCCACATACCTGCTGAGCGGCCTACATCATGGCGCTGTTATGGCGGCCACTAGACGGTTATGTAGGCCACTCGGAGCCGTAAACTGAGCCCGTGCCGGGGAATGTGCAGTCGATCGAGCGCGCAGCCGGTGTGCTGCGCATCCTCGCCTCCGGCGAGGGGCCCCGTGCCCTCGGCGACCTCGCCGAGCTGCTCGGGCTGAGCAAGAGCACCACCCACGGCATCGTGCACACCCTCACCGCCGTCGGGTTCGCGCGGCAGCTTCCGGATGGTCGTTACGTGTTGTCCGGAGAACTCGCGGCGATGGCGCCGGAGCCCATGGATGTCAACGAGATGCGCGCGCGAGCGACCGGGTGGGTCGATGCGCTGGCCGCCAAGACCGGCATGTCGGCGCGCCTCGTCGTATTGCCCCACGCACCGTCGTCACGGATCGCGGACGCCGTGATCGCGCACCACGTCTTCGGATCCGAGCGCGGCGAACAGCACGTCGAGATCGGCGAGCATCTTCCCCTCACGGCGACCGCGGAAGGGAAGGTGCTGCTCGCCACCGACCCTCGTGGGCGCACCGTGTCGGAATCGCTCACACTCGAGCCCTCGACGCACCGCACCCTGGTGGACCGCCCCGCACTGTATGCCGAGCTCGAAGGCGTCCGGCGGCAGGGGCATGCGGTCGACTTCGAGGAATTCCTGCCCCGCACAGGAGGAGTCGCCGCACCAGTGCGGGGGCGGGGTGACCTGGTCGTCGCGGCGTTGGGTGTTCGCGGACCGCTCCCGAAGGTGTTCCAACGCGGCCGGACCGTGAATCCCGCCCTGCTGCAGCGATTGCACGAGGCGGTCCGCGGGACGGCGCGCGCACTCGTTGCTGAGCGGTGGTGACGATGGCCGAGCAGTTCGTGCTGAGCATCGACCAAGGCACCACCTCCACCCGTGCCATCCTCTTCGACCGGAAGGGCCGGCTGGCCGGGATGGCGCAGCAGGAGCACCGCCAGGTCTTCCCGCGACCCGGCTGGGTCGAGCACAACGCCATGGAGATCTGGCGGAACACCGAACGAGTCATCCCCCGCGCCCTGGCCGATCTGAAGATCGACCCCGGACAGATCGCCGCGATCGGCGTGGCCAACCAGCGCGAGACCTTCGTCGTGTGGGATCGCGCCACCGGCAAGCCGGTCACCAACGCCATCACCTGGCAGGACACGCGGACCGGCCATCTCGTGGACGAGTTGCTCGACGACCCCGGTGAAGACTTCTTCCGGGATCGCTGCGGCATACCTCCCGCCGTGTATTTCACGGCGCCGCGCCTCACCTGGCTGATGCGCCACAACCCCGAGTTGCGTCGCCGCGCGGATGACGGTGAGCTGCTCGTCGGCACCATGGAGACGTGGCTCATCTGGAATCTCACCGGTGGAGTCGACGGCGGCCTGCATGTCACCGACGTCACCAACGCGTCGCGCACGATGTTGATGTCGTTGTCCGAACTCGACTGGGATCCGGAGCTCCTCGACTTCTTCGACGTGCCCCGCACAATGCTTCCGCGCATCGTGCCGTCCTCCGGCGTCATCGGTCCTGCCCGAGGCACCCTCGACGGGGTCCCGATTGCCGGGGCCGTCGGAGACCAGCAGGCGGCACTGTTCGGCCAGACCTGCTTTTCCCCCGGCGAGGCGAAGTGCACGTACGGCACCGGGGCGTTCCTACTGCTCAACACCGGTGAGGAGGCGGTGCGTTCACGGCACGGGATGCTGACGACGGTCGCCTACCAGCTCGAGGACGGCCGGGCTGCCTACGCTCTGGAGGGTTCCATCGCGGTCGCCGGTGCGCTCGTGCAGTGGGTGCGCGACGGGCTGCACCTGGTGCGCACGGCGCCCGAGATCGAGACGCTGGCCCGGACGGTGGACGACAACGGCGGGTGCTACGTCGTGCCCGCGTTCACCGGCCTGTTCACTCCTCATTGGAGGCACGAGGCTCGTGGAGTCGTGGCGGGGCTCACCGGCTATGTCAACGCGGGCAATCTGGCTCGTGCTGTCCTCGAGGCGAGCGCGTGGCAGACCGCGGACGTCGTCGAGGTGATGAACCTCGACGCGGGAATCCCGCTGAAATCTCTGCGCGTCGACGGAGGGATGACCTCCGACAACCTGCTCATGCAGATGGTCGCCGATGTGCTCGACGCTCCCGTGGTGCGCCCGATGGTGAGTGAGACCGTGAGCCTCGGCGCCGCATACCTGGCCGGCCTGGCGGTCGGCTACTGGCCGGATCTGCTCGGCCTGCGCAACAACTGGCACCGCGCGGGCCAGTGGGATCCGCAGATGCCGGCCGAGCGCCGAGAGCGTGAGCACGCCCTGTGGCGCGCGGCCGTCGAGCGAACCCTCGACTGGCCGGACGTCGATCCCGACGAGTGAATGTGCCTGAGGCCCTAAGACATGCGCTGCCAACTGGCTTGGCAACACCTGTTGCGAGGTCTCGATACGCCCTCGACTTCGTCTCGTGCTACTCGACCAGCCCTGGGCTGGTCGAGTAGCGCCGATGCGACGAAGGAGCAAGGAGCGTATCGAGACCTCGTGAGAAGCGTTGCCAAACCGGTTGGTAGCGCTGCCTCGGAGGTCTCGATACGCCCTCGACTTCGTCTCGTGCTACTCGACCAGCCCGGGATGT
>CAYPQR010000141.1:0-7267 GCA_964412865.1 uncultured Intrasporangiaceae bacterium | reverse complement strand
GTCGGTGCCGCGCTCACCACATCACCCTTTACGAATGAGGTTAGTCTTACCTAAGTCATCGGCGACCATAACACGGCCGCAGAGTCCGCACCCAGCGGATGCTCATGCGCGGCGCCGGAAGTCAACGCCGGCGGAGCCGTGCCCTGCGCGGCGCGAGAGGCACCCGTCGCATCCAGATGCCGAGCGTGACCAGGACCGCCCAACACACCCACGGGGAGACGTTCTCGCGGAAGCCGAGCGTCCAGTCCTGCACGCCGGGCTGCAGTCCCTGCGCGCGCCCGGGGACGTAGGCGAGCGCCATGAACAGGTAGCGGAGCACGAGTGCGACGTCCCAGATGAAGGGCACCAGCATCGGCAGCAGGGCCCAGGTGAGCGTGTCGTACCACGGCAGTGAATAGGGTGCGCCCAGCACGTATGCGGTGCTGAGCGACCACGTCGTGACGATCGCCTGCCGCAGCGTCGGATTCGTGATCCGACGCCCGAGGCGATAGTGCTCGATGACCCGGTGGAAGCCATAGGCGAGCGCGATCATCATCGCGGCGGCCAATACGAACACGACTGTCGTGACGGCCCATTCGGGCATGACGTGCCGCAGCACACGGATGACCGGCGACCAGGGCGACGCGTAGGAGAACGATCCGCCGGCCTGACCGAGCTGATGGAAGACGTGCGGGCCGGCCACGGCATAACACGGAATGATGACGATCAGCGCGCCGATGACCAGATTGCGTAGGCGTGAGCGGAATTCGGTGGTGTCGCCGAAGCGATACCACGCCCACGCGATGCCGACGGCGACGATGGCATACGTCAGCTTGGTGCTGGCCACGGCTCCGACGAGCACCCCCGCGGCGAAGGCGCTGCGTCTCATCACGACCAGTGCGGCCATGGCGAGGACGCCCGCGATCGCGTCGACATGGGCGCCGAGCACGAGCACGCCGAAGACGACGGGGTTGAAGGTCCACACGATGTCGATGCGCCGGCGCATCCGCTCGTCGGTGGCCATCAGACGCAGCAGCCAGCGGGTGATCAGCCAGGACGCGACGACGAAGATCTGCCAGATCCAGACGGTTTCACGCAGGTTGTCCTGTCCGATCCACGAGGCGACCGCCTGCAGACTCGTCGCGAACGGGCCGTAGATGCTCGGCGTGTGTTGCCACGGGGGCTGCACCGCCGCCGTGATCGGGTCGATGCCGCCGTGCCAGTCGATCGGCGACTGTGAGTAGGGGTCGCCGCCCTGCACGGCGATGCGGCCGTAGGCGGCGTAGTTCGTGTGGTCGCCGGAGCCGAACGGCCCTGTCACGAGCGCGATCACGCCGAGCAGCAGGACCCACCACCAGGTCGTGGCACGGCCCGTGCGATGCAGCAGGCCGAGGAGGACCGCGACCGTCCCGAGGATGTAGGCGGCGAACAGGATGATGGTGACGACCGTGGATGACGGCTCCCAGGGGATCGTCCCGGGCGCGAAACCGCGCAGTCCCAGAGGGGGTTTCGCCGCTGAGGTGCGTGCGAGGCCGACCAGTGTGAGGAGGGCGAACGAGCACACCAGCAAGGGGACCCGCGCTCGCTGGGCGGGACTCACGATCGCTCCCTCCGGTGCCTCCACCGGCGGACGACCAGGGCACGCCACACGTCACGGTATTGCGCGGCGCGGTGCAGCTGGTCGCGGCGGCCCGACCCGCTCACCCGGTGATGCAGATCGCAGGGCACCTCGCGCAGCCGCAGGCCGGCGCGGAGCACGTCGATGGTGAGCGCGACCTCCACACCCCACCCGGGAGCGAGGGGAGAGGCGGCGGTGAATGCCGCGCGGGTCAGGCACCGCATCCCCGAAAGCGGTTGAGTCGGTTGCCAGCCCGTGAGCGCGACGATGCCGTCTCGCGCCAGGCGCACGACGAGCCCGTGGCCGCCGCCGGCCTGCTTCTGAGGCGGCAGCACCGCGACCGTCATGTCCGCGTCACCGCCCACCACCGGCCCGACCAGCGCACCGAGTGCGGCCGCCGATCCCTCGAGGTCGGCATCGGCGAAGAGCAGCGGCAAGTGCGCATGGCCCATGGCCACGGCATACGCCGCACCCGTCGCCATCGCCGCCGCCTTGCCTCGGCCCCTCCCGTGGCGAGCGACGTGGGCGCCCCCGGCCCGTGCGATCGCCGACGTCTCGTCGGCCGAACCGTCGTCGACGACGACGACCAGGGCGACCTCGGGCAGACCCCGCACGGCGTGCACCGTCGCCGCGATCCGCTGCGCCTCGTTCCTGGCGGGGATCACGGCCACACAGCCGCCCACCTGTCTCAGCGCAGCGTCACCTGCCTGCTCACCACGCCGGCGCGGGCGCGGCGCTCATCGATCGTGAGCGGCTCCGTCTCGGCGAGTGCCTCGTCGAATCGACCGGCGAGCGCACGCATGTCGTCTTCGTGGGCGCTCGCGGGCACCCCGGGGTCGACTTCCCAGACCGGCACCAGCAGGCCGCAGGTGCGGAAGGCGCCGAGCAGGCGGCCCTCGCCGAGCCTGCCGCGACCGGCGGCGTGCAGCCGCGCCAGCGCGTCGGTGGAGGTGTCCTGATCGTGCGGGAGGATCCAGCGCACGTAGCAGCGCTCGCCGAGACGGCACCAGTAGGCCGACGGCGCCGCCTCGAGCAGTGTCGTCGGCGCGACGGCCTCATTGGCGCGTTCCAGCGACGCCATCCCCTCGGCGTCGAGTTGGTCGTGCTCGACCCAGAAGTCGAATCCCTCATAGAGCGTGATCTGCAGCTGCTCGCTCGTCAACAGATCCTGCAGCCTCGGACTCGCCGCAGACGCCTTCGGCGCGGAGGTGAGCGCCTGCCCCTCGGGCTGGGCGATCGTCGCGAGTGCGGCCTCCGCCAGGTCACGGCTGGCGTCGCCGGAGCCCCCGCCCGACTGCATCGCCACGAGGACGGTGCCGTCGTCCCGGTGCAGGCCCGGCCAGGCCATCGGCAGCACCGTCGCCAGAGTCACGTCGTGCGTCTCACCGTCATGCTCCAGCACCACCTGGGCGGTGGCGGCCGGCACGATCTCGCGCATGGCGACGAGGTCCGTCTCGCCCGGCAGACCCTCGAACGGCCGGCGTGCATACGGCGCCGGGAGATTGCGCGGATCCGGTGGCGTCTTCCTGCCCGCGCGCGACTTCTTGCGAGATGCCTTCCCCATGACCGACAACCCTACTGGCCGACGGTGACAACCGGTGCGCTGGATGCTGCGTCGTGCCCGCGCGCGTCGGGACGATGACCCTCCGGGCTCCGCGCCGCGGCCAGGCTCTATGCCCCCCGCCGCTGCCCGACGGCTGCCCCACGGCTCAGCGCGGCCTGATCGGCGGCTCGTCGCCCGCGCTCCCATCCCTCGTAGTCCGTGCCCGCCGCGACCGACGTCTCCCTCAGCTGCGGGAACATCCGATCGACCGCGTCATCCACGTCCTGCGCACGCTGCGCCAGCACGGGCACCAGCGCGCGACCGTTCGTGTGAGCGCTGGGCCCGGCGCCGGGCTGCGCCGCGACCGCCGCATCCGTCTCCTGCCGGGTGACCTCCAGCAGCCGCTCACCGATCCGGCGCGCGAACGCGGACAGGAAGGACTGCCGGAAGGTCCGGGTGCGGGACCGGCCGTTGCGATAGGTGCGGGTGCCCTCCCGCGACATCGCCGAGGTCACCTGCATCAGCAGCGACGTGAAGAGGGTTTCGACGGCGTCGAGGTCGGTCCCGAACCCCAGCACGGTGACAAAGCCCAACTCCTTCGACCACACCGTGCGGCAGCGGTTTGCCTCGGCAACCTCGGTGAGCAGCAACGCTTTCGGTGCCTCGTAGGGCGCAGCGATGCCGATGCGGCGAGCCGTGGGTGCGTCCGCGTCCCCGGGAGCGCTCGCCGCCAGCAGGGCGGCGTCGATGCTGTGTCGCGCCATCAGCGACTGGGCCCCCGCCGTGAACGTTTCGGCCTCGGCCTCGAACGTGGTCGACTCCGCCTTGGCCAGCAGCGCACGCACTCGGCTGAGGATCCGGTCGTCGACGGCTGCCTGGGCATGCCGCGGCGGCGTGTAGCTGCCGGGCGGCGGCCCCAGCAGTTCGAGCACGGGCAGGCGGCCGAGCATACCGAGCACGGTCACGGCAGCGTCGAGCGCAGCCGGCCACGATGACTCCGCACGTGCGCCAAGATAGGTCTGCCGCTCCGGCCACCACGACACTGCATCGATCTCACGCAATTGGGCATGCCACCGCGGGTCGACGGTGGCCTCGGCATAGCGCCCGAGGTGGTCGGCCATCGCATCCGCCAGCAGGTCTTGATCCGCGACCCGGTGCCACCTGCCGGCCAGGCGGTGCAGATCGGCCGGCTCCCAGCCGGCGCCCCAGGCCCGCTCCAGCAGGTCGCGGAGACAGCCGGTCAGCACCCGCTCGACGACCCGGCCTCCGCCGCGCTCCTGCACCACGCGCAGCAGGTCGTCGCGGACCCGCTCCTGCTCTCGCTCCCGCACCGGCTGGGGCGATGCGGCAGACTGCGCGATGCGTGCGGCCAGGGCGTGGACCCGTGTCTCGAGGGTCTCTTCCGTGAAGCGCTCGGCCCCCTGAGGCTGACTGAAGATGCTGCGGTCACCGCCACCGAAGGGTGCGCGGGCCGCGCCCTCGGGCCGCTGCGCGCCTCCCCTCCGAGTCGACGAGGTGCGCGCCTTCTCACGCCTGGCCCTCGCCTTTGCCTTACGTCGCTGCTGATTGTTCCGCCCCATGGACACCTTCCTCGGCTTGATCCGCTTGCCCAGAGGCTGCCACCGGCCACCGACATCCACGCCGCCGCCACGGCGGCGGCGCTCACACGCGCCGGCGCGACGGGCCGCCCAGCGCGGCCCACACGGTGGTGCGGTGGTGCTCGTCGCTCACGCCCCACTCGTGGGCCAGCGCCCGCACGATCCGCAGTCCGCGGCCGCTCGGCGCCCACGCCGTCTGCCGTTTCGGATGCGGGGTCGTGTCGCTGCCCCCGTCCGACACCTCGATCTCGACGCGTGGCGCCCGCACCTTCCAGTGCACGCGCACCGTGCCGTCGGGCAGCGGGTTGCCGTGCAGCAGTGCATTGCCGACCAGTTCCGCCACGACCGATTCGGCCTCGTCGATCACGTCACGGGGCACGGTGCCGTCGGACAGATCGGCGACGACCTGCTCGCGGATCTGCGGCACGGAGTCGGTCGTCCACGGCAGCCGCACGGTGCGCACCCGCAACTGCGTCGGACCCGTTTTGCGGGCAGGGCTCACGGTGCATACCTCCGGATCGTCGGGTTGGTCGCCGCTCCGATGATGTCACCCGGTGGCACCGGCGGGGTATGCGGCGTCGACGATGCGGCGCACTCGCTCGGGTCGATTGGTGATGATCGCGTCGACGCCGAGTTCGAGGCACAGGTCGATGTCGCGCTCGGTGTCGACGGTCCACACGTGCACCTCGTGGCCGGCGTCGTGGTGCTTGCGTACGAAACCCTTGTGGCGGTGCAGGATGCCCATCTTGGGGCCGACGATGTCGACGTTCTTGGGCAGGCCGTCGCGGAACGGCAGCGGCGGCGCGCCCGGCTCGACGAGCAGCACCCGCTGCAGCTTCGGTGCGAGCCGCGCGACCCGTTGGAGTGCACCCGTGGAGAACGACATCATCCGCACCGTCACGTTGCCGGTGCCCGGGGTCAGCAGGTCGAACTCGCCCAGGGTGCGCACCAGCTGGTGCTCGACCTCACCGGCATACCGGGTCGGATGCTTGGTTTCGATGACCAGGTCGATCGGCCGCTCGGCGCCCCGGACGGTGTCGATCAGCCGCCGCAGCGTGAGGATGTGCTCGCGGTAGCGATCGGGCACCTCGGCGTCTTCGGTGGTCAGGCGCTTCTTCCAGCTGCCCCAGTCGAGACCCTCGAGCGTCGCCAGCTCCAGCGCCGACACGACGCCCTTCCCGTCGGAGGTGCGGTTGACCTTGCGGTCGTGCACGCACACCAGGTGGCGGTCGGCGGTCAGGCGCACGTCGCATTCGACGCCGTCGACCCCCTCCGCGAGCGCACGCTGGTATGCGGCCAGGGTGTGTTCGGGTTCGCGGTGACTTGCACCGCGGTGCGCGATGACCTTGGGGGGACCGCCGTCCAGCGGTCGACCGGATGGGTGCACAGGACCATCCTGCCAGGGGCGGGCCACCCCGTGCAGGTCGGCACGCCTGGCATATCGTGCGCGCATGACTCAGGCCGACCAGGTGATCTTCGACGCGCAGGGACCGCTGCGTCGCATCGTGCTCAACCGACCCCATGCCATCAACGCGCTCACCACCGGGATGGTCGAGGCGATCGACGAGGCGCTGGCGCGGTGGGCCGCCGACGACGCCGTGTCGGCGGTGACCATCGAGGGTGCGGGGGAGCGCGGGCTGTGCGCGGGCGGCGACGTGGTCAAGGTGCGTGAGCTCGCGCTCGCCGGCGCGGATCATCGGCGATTCTTCGTCAGCGAATACGCGATGAACGCCAAGATCGCGGCATTCCCCAAACCCCTTGCCGTCTTCCAGGACGGGCTGGTGCTCGGCGGCGGTGTGGGCGTCTCGGCACACGCGGGCCTGCGGGTGGTCACCCCACGCACCAAGGTCGGTATGCCCGAGACGATCATCGGCTTCTTCCCGGACGTCGGCGCGCTGCACCTTCTCGTGCGTGCCCCCGGCGAGACGGGCACCCACGTCGCCCTCACCGGCGCGTCGATCGGCGGCGCCGACGCCATTCACATGGGCCTGGCCGACGGCATGATCGAGCGGGACGCCTGGCCCCGGCTCGTCGCCCACCTGGCGGACGACCCCACTTATCACGTCGACGGGCCGGACGGCTCCAGGCTCGACACCATCGATCCCGGCCGAAGCGAGCTCGCGCAGTCTCGCGCCTGGATCGACGAGTGCTATGACGGGCGGGATGCGGCGGTCATCGTCGAGCGGCTCCGCGGCCACGACGACCCGCGGGCCCGCGACGCGGCGGCGCTGCTGGAGAAGCGCTCGCCGCTCGCCGTGTGCGCCACGCTGGAGGCTCTGCGCCGTGCCGAATCGATGCATACCGTCGAGGAGGTGCTGGCCCAGGACATCGTGCTCGCGAGCGCGATGGCGCTGACCCACGACTTCGCCGAGGGCGTGCGCGCGCAGCTCGTCGACAAGGACCGCGACCCGAAGTGGTCGCACGCGTCGGTCGCCGACGTCACTCGCGCCGAGGTCGAGGCCCTCTTCGTCTGACCCGCGAGATCGCACTTCTCGGCCCATTCCGCTCGCGAGAGCGCGATTCCTGGCC
>CAYPQR010000140.1:0-7271 GCA_964412865.1 uncultured Intrasporangiaceae bacterium | reverse complement strand
TACGGTATCGAGCATGATGCGACCAGCACCTTCCCCAAGAAGCCGGTGAGCTGACATGCGCAGGCTCCTCGGCGCCGCCACGGCCGCCGCCACGGCCGCCGGCACGACCCGGACGGTGCGTCTGCTGATCGATCAGCTGCCCGCCGCGGCTCGGCTGGAACGCACCAACTTCGCCGGGGCGAGTGTGACCCTGGCCGAGGGCCCTGCACTCGTTGCCGGTCTGCTCACCGCCGGCGTCCGACACCGCGGGTATGCCGTCGCCGCGGCGGGCGCGGGAGCCGTCGGCCTGCTCGACGACCTGGCCGGCAGCGGCAGCAGCAAGGGGTTGCGCGGTCACCTGCGTGCCCTGCGGCGCGGCGAGGTGACCACCGGGACGGTCAAACTCGTCGGGCTCGGTGCCGGCGGCCTTGCGGCAGCGATCGTGCTCGACGGACGTGCGGCGCGGCCCGTGCGCACCCTCCTCGGCGGCATGCTCGTCGCGGGCGGAGCCAACCTGGCCAACCTGTTCGACCTGCGCCCGGGCCGGGCCCTCAAGGCGGGTGCACTGGTCGCCGTGCCTCTGGCCGTGCGGGGCAGCGTTCCCGCCGCCGCGGTGCTGGGCGCGGGAGCCGCGGTGGTCGCCGACGACCTGGGTGGCAGGTCGATGATGGGTGACACCGGCGCAAATGCCCTCGGGGCGGTGATCGGGGCTGCGTTGGCCGACCATACCGGCCGGATCGGCCGGAGCCTTGCGGTCGCCGTGGTCGTCGGTCTGACGCTCGCGTCCGAGAAGGTGAGCTTTTCCCAGGTGATCGCCGCGACCCCGGTCCTGCGCGAGATGGACGCCTGGGGCAGGGAGTGAGTGCGGCCTCCTCCCGGATGGCCGGAGTCGCGGGAGCAGCCGGACTGATCGCCGTCGTCACCCTGGCGGCGCGCGCGGTCGGATTCGGCCGCTGGCTGGTGTTCTCGCACGCCGTGGGCAGCACGTGCGTCGGCGAGGTCTACGGCACCGCAAACCAGCTGCCCAATGTGTTGTATGAGGTCGCCGCCGGCGGCGCCCTCGCCGCGGTCGTCGTGCCCCTGGTCGCGGGCGCGCTCGACGACGGAGATCGCGAGCGGGCCGACGATGCGGCGCGTGCCCTGCTGACCTGGGCCGTCACCATCCTGCTGCCGCTGACCGTGTTGCTGGCCGCCCTCGCACAACCGATCGCGCACGCCATGCTCAGCGGCGGTGACGTCGGCTGCTCCGGCCAGGACGCACGCGGCCTGGCCGCGACGATGATCGTGATCTTCGCCCCGCAGGTGCTGCTCTACGGCATCGGCATCACGCTGTCCGGCATCCTGCAGGCGCACCGGCGCTTCCTCGCGGCCGCGCTCGCGCCGCTGCTGTCGAGCATCGTCGTCATCGCCGCCTACATCGCCTACGGCCGGCTGGCGCACGGACTGGGCGACCGGCCCGACGCCCTGTCCTCGGGCGCAATCGCCGCCCTCGCGGGCGGCACCACGTTGGGGGTCGTCGCGCTCAGCCTGCCGCTGCTGCTCCCGACCCGCCGGGCCGGCATACGGCTGCGCCCGCAGTGGCGGTTTCCGTCCGGCATGGGCACCCGCGCGCTGCACCTGGCCGGGGCCGGCGTCGCCGCGCTCGCGGCCCAGCAGGTCGCGGTGCTGGTGACGATCTGGGTTGCGAACCATCGCGGCACGACCGGGACGGTCAACGTCTACACCTACGTCCAGGCCATGTATCAGCTGCCGTATGCCGTGCTCGCGGTGCCGCTCGCGATGTCGGCCTTTCCCCATCTGGTCGGCCGCAGCCATGCGGTGTTCAGCGTCACGCTGCCGGTGGTCGCGGCCGCCGGGCTGCTGGGTGCGGCCCTGCTGATCTCCGTCGCCGCCCCGGCCACCGGGTTCTTCACCGCGCTCGACGCGAGCCGGCATCTCGGCTCCTCGGCCGTCCCCGCGATGGAGCCTGCGATGATCGCCTACGCCTGCGGGCTGCCCGGTTTCGCGCTCATCGCACTGTTGTTGCGCGCGGCATATGCAGCGGGCCGGGCCTGGCGGGGCGCTCTTGCCGTCGTGGTCGGCTGGCTCGTCGCGGCCGTGCTGCCGTTGTTGCTCCTGAGCGGTCCACAGCGGTCGGCCGGCGCCGCCCTGCAGACGCTCGGCTGGTCCAGCGCGCTGGGCATGACGATCGCGGCGACGGGCCTGACCGCCCTCGTCGGACGGTGCTGGGGCGCCGCCGTGCTGCGGCCCGCGACCCGCACCGTGCTCGTGTCGGTCGGTGCGGCCCTGCCTGCCGCGGCGGCCGGATCGCTGCTGGGGCATATGCTCGACGCGCAGGGGCTCGGCACGGCTGCCGGGGCCGCCGTGGCATCGGCGATGGTCGCCGTCGTGGTGTTCGGGATCGTCCTGCGACTCGGCGACCCCGAGACGGGCAGCCGTCTGTGGCAGGCAGTCCGCCGGCGATGGCCGGCCAGAAGTGCGAGGGTGAATTCATGAGTGGTGCCGCGCCAGGCGCCTCGAGCACGGGCGGCGCCAAGAGGGTGCTGCTGGTCGTCGGCATGGTCGCCGGGGGAGCAGGCCGCCACGTGCGGTACATCGCCGCCGGACTGGTGCGGCGCGGCCATACCGTGACCGTCGCCTGCCCCGACCGGGTCGCCGACGCATACGGTCTCGACTCGACCGGAGCGACCGTCATCTCCGCACAGATCGCCGAGCGGCCCCATCCCGCCAACGACGCCCGCACGATGCGCACCCTGCGCCTCGCCGGCCGCTCATCCGACATCGTCCATGCGCACGGCCTGCGCGCGGGAGCGATGGCGGCGCTGGCCGTCACCCGCCGACCGGTCGTGGTCACGCTGCACAATGCCGCCCCGCAGACCGGTGCGGCCCGAGTCGTATTCCGGGCGCTGGAGAAGGTGATCGCGTCGAGGGCCGCTCTGGTGCTCGGCGTGTCCGACGACATCGTCGAGCACATGCGCTCGCTCGGAGCGCGCCGGGCGGAACGGGCCGTGGTGCCGGCCGGCGATCTGACCATGCCCGCCCGGGCGGCGGAGCAGGTGCGAGCCGAACTCGGACACCCGGCATCGATGGCATTCGCCGTGGGCCGGCTCGCCACCCAAAAGCGCATGGATCTCGTGATCGACGCGGCCGGTGCCCTGCACGACGAGCTGCCGGGGCTGCGGTGGTTCATCGCGGGAGACGGTCCGCTGCGCGCCGACCTGCAACGCCGGATCGACGAATCCGGCGCGCCGGTCACCCTGCTCGGGCACCGCCCCGACGTGCCGGATCTGCTCGGCGCCTGCGATGTCGCCGTGTCCAGCGCGGCCTGGGAGGGTCAGCCGGTATGGCTGCAGGAGGCGATGATGTGCGGCGCTCCGGTCGTCGCGACGGATGTCGGCGGGACGGCGGACATCGCCGGCGAATCAGGGGTGCTCGTGCCCTTCGGGGATCGTCTTGCCCTGGTGGCCGCGGTGCGTGCGGTCGTCGAGGACCCCGACTATGCGCAGGAGCTGAGAGAGCGCGCGAGACAGCGTGCACGCGAGCTGCCACAGGAGCACGACGCGGTCGACCACGCCGAGCGCACCTACGATGCGGTGATCGACGGCGGCATGCCCTAGACTGGCAGCCCGTGGTGGAGACGAAGCATATCTTTGTGACCGGAGGCGTTGCCTCATCGCTCGGCAAGGGGCTGACCGCCTCGAGCCTCGGACATCTGCTCCGCGCGCGGGGGCTGCGCGTGACGATGCAGAAGCTGGACCCCTACATCAACGTCGATCCGGGAACGATGAACCCGTTCCAGCACGGTGAGGTGTTCGTCACCGAGGACGGCGCCGAGACCGACCTCGACATCGGACACTACGAGCGATTCCTCGACGTCAACCTGGTCGGTAGCGCGAACGTCACCACCGGCAAGGTCTACAGCGAGGTCATCGCCAAGGAGCGCCGCGGCGAATACCTCGGCGACACGGTGCAGGTGATTCCGCACATCACCAACGAGATCAAGGAGAAGATGCGGGACCAGGCCGGCCCCGACATCGACCTGATCATCACCGAGATCGGGGGCACGGTCGGTGACATCGAGTCGCTGCCCTTCTTGGAGGCCGCACGTCAGGTGCGTCAGGACCTCGGCCGTGACAATGTCTTCTTCCTGCACGTGTCGCTCGTGCCCTATCTCGCGCCGAGCGGTGAGCTCAAGACCAAGCCGACCCAGCACTCGGTGGCGGCGCTGCGTCAGCTGGGCATCCAGCCGGACGGGCTGGTGCTGCGTGCCGACCGTGAACTGCCGCAGGCGATCTGCGACAAGATCTCGCGCATGTGTGATGTCGAGAAGCCGGGTGTCGCGGCGTGCGTGGACGCACCGAGCATCTACGACATCCCGAAGGTGCTGCATTCGGGCGGGCTCGACGCCTACGTCGTGCGGCGCCTCGGTCTGCCGTTCCGCGACGTCGACTGGCACGCGTGGGACGAACTGCTGCGCCGGGTGCACCAGCCCGAATACGAGATCGAGATCGCCCTGGTGGGCAAGTACATCGATCTGCCCGACGCCTACCTCTCGGTCACCGAGGCGATGCGCGCCGGCGGCTTCCACCACGACGCCAAGGTCAGGATCCGCTGGGTCGCCAGCGACGACTGCACCACGGAGGCAGGCGCCCAGAAGGCCCTCGGCGGGGTCGACGCCGTGCTCGTGCCGGGTGGCTTCGGCATCCGCGGCATCGAGGGCAAGCTCGGCGCGCTGAAGTGGGCACGCACCAGGCAGATTCCCACGCTCGGCATCTGCCTCGGCCTGCAGTGCATGGTGATCGAGTATGCGCGCGACGTCGCCGGCATCGAGGGAGCCTCGTCGACCGAGTTCGACCCGCAGACACCGGCGCCGGTAATCGCGACCATGGAGGAGCAGAAGGCGTTCGTCGAGGGCGCCGGCGATCTCGGCGGCACGATGCGGCTCGGCGCCTACCCGGCGAAGCTGGCCTCCGGCTCGGTGATCGCCGAGGCCTACGGGTCCACGTCGGTCTCCGAACGCCACAGGCACCGCTACGAGGTCAACAACGCCTATCGCACGCAACTCGAGAAGGCCGGGCTCGTCTTCAGCGGCACGTCACCCGACGGCAGGCTCGTCGAGTTCGCCGAACTGCCCAAGGATGTCCACCCGTATTACGTGTCGACTCAGGCGCATCCGGAGTTCCTGTCGCGCCCCAACCGAGCACATCCGCTGTTCGCCGGGCTCGTCGGTGCGGCGATCGAAGCGCAGAAGGCCGGCAGGCTCGTGGAGGCGCCGCGATCCCACAAGGACGACGTCACCGTCGACGTTCCGGTGACGAAGTGAATGCGGCAGGGCCGCGGGACCACGAGAGGCTCGACCCGAAGCTGCGTGACCGCATCGACCCGCAGCCGGTCGTCTCGCGCACGAGCGCCTATGAGGGCCGGGTGTGGGACGTCATCAGCGACGTCGTCGACCTCGGCGCCGCGGGCCACGTCACCCGCGACTACGTCGAGCACACCGGGGCCGTCGCCGTCGTCGCACTGCGCGGCGGCCCTGGCGCCGAGGAGATCGCGCTGATCCAGCAATACCGCCACCCCGTACGCACATTCGACTGGGAGGTCCCCGCGGGCCTGCTCGACAAGCCGGGGGAGGACCCCCGGGACGCGGCCGCCCGCGAACTGCGCGAGGAAGCCGACCTCGACGCCGACACGTGGAACGTGCTGGTCGACCTGTTCACCTCGCCCGGCGCTCTCTCCGAATCCATCCGGATCTTCCTGGCGCGCGACACCTACCCGGCCGTCGCCGACGGGTTTGTGCGCGAGGGTGAAGAGGCCGGAATGCGGGCGGGCTGGCTGGCACTGGACGATGCCGTCCAGGCCGTGGTCTCCGGGAGGCTGCACAACGGTCCCGCCGTCTCCGGCATCCTTGCGACCTATGTTGCGCGGCAACGAAGCTGGTCGACTCTGCGGCCCGCAGACGCTCCTTGGCCCGAGCACCCCGCATACCGATGACTCCCCCTCGAGCGGAGGGGAGCGAGACCTCGCAACGTTCCCTGCCACGCCGGTCGGCTCCGCGTGTCACAAGGACTCACCCACCCAAGGGGCGCCCATGAGCACAGTCCGTCGGCCGTCCCGGCGCAGTCACGTCGCGCCCTTCCACGTGATGGACGTCATGAAGCGGGCAACGCGCCGCCAGGCCAGCCACGGCGACCTGATCGCACTGTTCGTCGGTCAGCCCGGCACCCCGGCGTCGCGGCCGGTGATCGACGCCGTGCACGATGCGGTCGACCACCAGACGCTCGGCTACACCGACACCGCCGGGATCCTCGCGCTGCGCGAGACGATCGCGGAGCACTACGACGCGGCCTACGGCGTGACCGTGCACCCCGACGAGGTGCTGATCAGCAACGGCTCGTCCGGTGGATTCGTGTCAGTCATCCTGGCCGCGTTCGACCCCGGCGCCCGCATTGCGATGACCCGGCCCGGATATCCCGCCAACCGCAGCGCCATCGAGGCACTCGGGTGCGAGGTCGTCGACCTGGAGTGTGATGCGTCCACCCGCTTCCAGCCCAACGTCGCGATGCTCGATGCCCTGCCCGAGCGACCCGACGGGCTGGTCCTCGCGAGCCCGGCCAACCCCACCGGCACGATCATCGACGAGGACGAGTTGAAGGCCGTGGCCACGTGGTGCGCAGAGCACGGCGTGCTGCTGCTGTCGGACGAGATCTATCACGGCATCTCCTACGGTCGCCGGTGCGCCAGCGCGTGGGAGTTCTCACGCGAGGCAGTCGTGATGGGCTCCCTCAGCAAATACCACTCGATGACCGGATGGCGCCTCGGATGGTCGCTGCTGCCCGCACACCTGGTGCGCCCCGCCGAACTCCTGCAGGCGCACACGGCGATCTGCGCCCCCGCCGTGTCCCAGGCCGGCGCGATCGCCGCGTTCAGCGAGGACGCGGAGCGCGAGCTGGACGGGCACGTCGCCCGATACGCCCGCAACCGGGATCTGCTGCTGCGACGGCTGCCGGAACTCGGCATCACGTCCTTCGCGCCGCCCGACGGTGCGTTCTACGCCTACTGCGACATCAGCCACCTGACCGACGACTCGCTGACCTGGTGTGAGCAGATCCTCGACCGCACCGGTGTCGCGCTCGCGCCGGGCATCGACTTCGACCCGGTCGGTGGCCACCGTTTCATGCGGCTGAGCTTCTGCGGGCCCACCGACGAACTGGATGAGGGGATCGACCGCCTCGCCGCGGTCGTCTGAGCCCGGCAGGCACCCTCTCGCGGGGGAGTGTGGCAGTCGCGGGGTG
>CAYPQR010000139.1:0-7280 GCA_964412865.1 uncultured Intrasporangiaceae bacterium | reverse complement strand
GCAGCCGGTCGGCGATCAGGCACTCGTCGGAGTGGTAGCGATCGAGGTAGACCAGGCCCAGCTCGACGTGCAGGATCCCCTCTGCCACCAGGGCGCTCGACGCCAGCTCCCGCGACCACGTGTCGGGGTCGGGCAGATCGACCACCGACCCTGCGCTGACCGGGTCCACCGGCTCCGATTCCGCCTCATCGTCCTGCGCCACCCTGAGCTCGGACACCGATTCCAGCGAAAGAGCCGTCGACCCCTCCCGAACAGCCCGGATGGCGAACGCGAGGGCGAGAGCGGCATCACCGGCGGGGTCCTCCCCCACGAGGCGGCTGACCCTGGTCGCGACCACGCAGTCGCTGCCGTCGAGCAGACCCGCCTCACCGAGGGTCTTCATACGTCCGGTCGCGACGACGCTCTGCGCCGGATCCCCTGTCGTCACGCTCATTTCGCACCTTCGTCGATCCGACCGTCGAGCACTTCGGACAGTTCTTCGAGCAGGACAGCCGGCGGCCGCCACGAAAACACACCGCACGGCCGGCCATCGACGGCCGGCGTCGCCGGCCCGGCCATACCTCGCAGATACAGATACATGACACCACCCAGATGGTCCTCCGGCCGATAACCGGGCAGCCTCCAACGCAGATATCGATGCAGCACCACCGAATACAGGATCGCCTGCAGTGGGTATGACGAGTGGTTCATCGCCTGCGCGAGCCGCGGCGGGGCGTAGTCGGCCAGTGTGAGCGGGCTGCCCGGTGCGCCGAGCCAGTTGGTCTTGTAGTCGACGACATAGAACCTGCCGGCGTGCCGGAAGGTGAGATCGACCGAGCCGGTGAGGTATCCCAGCAGTTCCTGTCCGCCGAGTCCTTCGCTGTCGAGCATGTCGGCATATCCACGCAGCGGGTCGCCGTCGGGCAGGTGACGGCGCAGCACGCCCGCCATCGAACGCAGCCGCGCACTGGCGTGGGGGCGGTCGCCGCCGGCCAGCGGAAGCTCGAACTCCATCTCGGCGAACCGGTCGGAGCGCGGCAGATCGACGAGGGTGACATCGCCCGTCAGCGGGCCCAATGGTGTCGTGCAGACGGCCTCCAATGCGGTCGCCAGCTCGTGCGGATCGAGTTCGACCGTCCACCAGGTCAGCTGCTCGCGGATGCGCTCGATGAGTTCGCCGTGCAAGTCGCCGGCCTGGAAGTCCGCCTCCTCCAGCACCGCGTGCACCAGGGAGCCGAACGTCGCCCCGACCGGCAGGTCGGCCATCGGCGACGGGACGTCCTCGCCCACACCGGCCGCGCCCGCTGTCACGGTGATCTGCTCCTCGTCGGTGCGCCCGATCACCTCCCCTTCCGCCTCGGACGACGCGGCGGCAGCAACGTCCTCCCCCGCCGACGCCAGAGCGGAGTATGACGTGCGTCGCCACACCTGGTCCACCCACCGTCGGTCGAAGTCGCGGACGATCAACGCGTCCCGCGACTGCTCAGGTGCCAGGGGCAGTGCGGCAGGACCGTCCCCCAGCTCGGCGAGGCTGAACGCGCCGTGCTCCGCCCACGTCCGTAGGACCTGCTCGGACGTCGACTCGTTCGTCATCCGCACCCGGTCGGCCAGGACGACGGTGTCGGTGGGAGCACTCGAGCCGGAGCGGTCCGTCAGCAGGGCGCCGAGCTGATCGGCCGTCCTCGTCTGCCCGAAGAGCAGCCGGTGCAGCGCCGACGCGGGCGTGTTCCTGGTGGGCGCCCACCACATGACGAGTTGCGACTGTGCCCGCGTCATCGCCACATACGCCAGCCGCATGTTGTCTCCGAGGATCTCGGCCAGATGCTCCGGCCGTTTCACCTCGTCGGGATCGAAGGACAACACCCTCTTCCCATCTCGGTGAATGACCGCAGGCGTCGGATCGTCCTTCATCCAGTGATCGAACAGGAACGGCGCATAGACGATCGGATACTGCAGCCCCTTGCTGCCGTGGATCGTCGACAGCGTGACTGCAAGGGCGTCGGAGTCCAGACGCATGATCCGCGAATCCGCGGTGGCACTCGCCTCGTCGCGGCTCTGCCGCATCAGCCATCCGACCAGGCTCGGCAGGCCGCTCGCGTCCTGCAGCACCCGCTCGTGCAGCAGCTGCGCGCAGTGCTCCACGTCGGTGAGGTCGCGTTCGCCGCCGACTCGCGACAGCAGGCGGGCGTCCAGGCCGTCGGCCCGCGAGCTGTCCAGCACGGCCGCGACACCACCGCGGTGGAATGCCGCGAGGAGTGTGCGCACCTGGGCGGCGATCTTCTCGGTGCCGGCATCTCCGGACTCGCCGAGCTGCTCGGCAGTCCATCCGAGGAATGGTGTCAGGGCGGCGAGGCGCACACGCTCCGGGCGGTGCGGCTGCTCCAGCGCCATCATCAAGTGCAGCCACCATTCGGCGGCAGTGGTGCGCAAGACCGACTCGCTGGATACGAGAACAGATGGAATGCCTTTCGCACGCAACGCCTCTCGCATGGATCGAAGGTCTCGGTTGGCGAATGCCAGCACGGCGACGTGTTGTGGCCGCACCGGCGATCCGTCGAACGTCGCCTCCGAGGCCAGCAGGCGTGCTATGTCGTCCGCCGCATCGATGCAGATGTCGTGCCGTGCCGTCCCTATCGGGATGACGTTGCCCGGCATCGTCCGCAGGCGCACCGCACTCTCGTCCGGGGCGTCACGCAGCCGGCGATGCTGTCGCTGTGCGGTGACCGGATGGGCGACGATCCCCGGCGACAGCTGAACGTCCGCCATCAGCAGGCGCAGCGCATCGACCAGCGGTGCATCGCTGCGGTAGTTCGTCGGCAGGGACATCCGTGTCGTCGCGGTCCGGGCCGCACTCAGATACGTGTCGACATCACCACCGCGGAAGCCGTAGATGGCCTGTTTCGGGTCGCCGATCAGCACGAGCGTTTTGCCCTCGGCATCAAAGGCCCGGGAAAACACTTGCCATTGCACAGGGTCGGTGTCCTGGAACTCGTCGACCAGCACGACCGACCAGTGCTCGCGCATACGCCGGCGGGCCGGGCCGTCCTCGTCCTCCAAAGCGTCGGCGAGCTCGCTGAGGAGGTCGTCGTATCCCAGCAGGCCCGCACGACGCTTACGCCGGGCGACCTCGGCACGGACGCGCCGGATGAAGTCGAGCCGCTGACCGAGCGCGCCGCCCGCATGCTCGGGCGACAGCAGCGAATTCGCGTTGTCCAGCGCCATCTGCGCGTCGTCCCTGGCGCGGCGGTAGTCGCTGCGGGCCCCATCGGCCATCGCGTTGTCGGCGAGATACAGGTCGTCGATGACATCGCCGCGCAGCTGTGTCAGGTCTTCGGCGAGAGTCGCGTACGGGTCGGAGTCACCGGCGATCCCGAGGCCCTTCAACACGTAGTGGCAGAACTGGTGGATGGTCGCGATCGTCGCGGTGTCGAAGTCGGCGACGGCCGCGGTCAGGCGGGCGACGCGCTGGGCGAGTTGCTCCGCTGTGCAGTCTCGCAGGTGGCGGACCAGAGGGTCGTCAGTCGGCGCGGCACTCCGCAAGGCGGTCAACGACTCCTCCAGGCGCGTGCGCACGCGCTCGCGCAGCTCCTGGCTGGCCGCGCGGCTGAAGGTCACAATGAGCAGTTCGTCGAGCCGGCGCCCCTGTTCGGCGACATACCGCACGACGAGCGCGGACAGTGCCCACGTCTTTCCCGTCCCGGCACTCGCCTCGATCAGGGTGGTGCCCTCGGGCAGCGTCGCCGTGATGTCGAAGGTCGCCATGGCCTCGCCCACGTCTCTGGCGCTCACTGCTCACCTCCGTGCGCGTGGATCGGGTCCCAGACTCGGGGGCCGAAGTGCTCGATCCCGCGCTGCCGGTTGAGTTCCTCGACGGGTGAGTCCTTCCCGAGCACGAGGCTCCACCAGGGGTCGGCATTCTCGCCGGGGAATCGGCCTCCCTCCCACTCGCCGCGCGCCCGGTCGAGCGAGGCCTGCACCGCCGCGCGGCTGTCGCCGTCGCGCCGTGTGCGAGCCGTCCGGAAGGCGCGAGCGAATCGGCTCGCCGTCTTCGGCGGGATGCCGACCGGGAAGCGCTGGCCGGATCGCCGCACGTCGACGAGGTCGGCCAGCAGAATGGCCGCATCAGCTGCCGATGGTGAACGCAGCTGCAGGCCACCGCGTTTGCCGACCAGCTGGGCCATGTGTTCCCGATCCGGTTCGGCGACCGCCACGGCCAGCAGCCGCACCCAGGCGGCGACGATGTGCTTCTCGCTGACCGTGGAATAGGTGCGCACCCACAGCGTGTCGCCTTGGAGCCCGCTCACCACACCCGTCACGCGCACCGCATCGCGGCCGGCGCGTGGCAGGTCCACACGGATGTCCACGGATCGCGGCATCCCGTCGCCGTGGTCCGCCACGATCGACACAACGTTCTTCGCGATGACCTTGCGCGTCGTGTCTCCCAACGAACCGGGTGGGAGGCTGCCCCGCACCACTTCGCGGTCGAGCGCGTCGTCGAGGGACACCCCCGCGACCACCTGCTGCAGCACGCGGTCGCCGACCGTCCACTGCTCCAGCCCGTCGAGTGCGATCGGGATCGAGTCGTCGATCTCATCCGCCTCCCATGGCACCGCCACCTCCAGCCTTCCGCGCAGGAAATCCCGGGCGGGGTTTTGCAGGAACGCCACCAACTCGTCGATGGTGGTTGCATCCAGCGATCGGCTCGGCAATGGACGCTCCAGGAAGAGGTGTCGGGCAGTGGGCTCGGCTCTGAAGGCACGCAGCCCCTTCGCCCCCCGCAGCGACGCCCGGTCGAATGTCCCCCCGGGGAGCGGCCCGTCGTCGTGGAAGTTGCGTTCGTCGAAAGCCTGAAGCGGGTGGTGGCGCACGAACGCCGGCTCGACCGGTGCACCGTCGATGTGATCACCCCGGTCATCGGCCGCGGTCGCCGTGCGAGCTGCGGTCGAGATGAGTTCCTGCAACGGCACTGCCGGCGGGCGACGGCTGCCGGTCCGCTCGTCGAACCCGGAGTAGATCGCCACGAAGTGATCTCCTGCCGACATGACCGCATCCAGCAGCAGTTGTCGGTCCTCACTTCGGGCGTCTCGTTCCCCGACCATGGGCCGGCGAGCCAGCACGTCGTCGCCGTCGACGACCGGTGAGCGCGGGTATACGCCGTCGTCGACGCCGAGCACCACTACGGCCTTGTGCGGCACCGACCGCATCGGCACCATCGTGCAGACCGTCACGGCACCGGTGCGGAAGTTGGCTCGGGTCGGGCGGGCTCCCCATCTCTGCTCCAGAAGCACTCGGATGTCGGCCAGTCTCAGGGACGTCCGGTCATCTGCCGTGTCTGCGACGCCCGCCAGGTCTCGAGACAGCTGGGCGAACTGCCAGGCCTGATCCTCGGGCGTCGTCGCCAGCGACTCGATGGTGTCGTGCAGCCACCGCATCCACTCGCGCACGGTCAGCGTTCCTGCAGCGCCCTCGCCACCGGGAACGCCGCGCCCGCGCACGGCGTCGGCGGCCACCTTGAGCCGCTCGACGAACTCGAGGAAGCGCCCGATCGTCTCGATGTCGCGGCTGCCCACGTCGTCAACAGGCACTCGCGCCGCCGACGGGCCACCGGTGTCGGCCGCGACGGCGACACCGAGCGCCATCCGGTCCATGGCGCGCGTCCAGGTGTTGGCGTCGATGTCGCGCAGGCCGTATTCGCCGCGATGGGCCGCGTCGTAGCCCCAGCGCACGCCTGACTCTCGGGTCCAGCGGTCGACTCGATCCAGGCCCTCCTCGTCGAATCCGAAGCGGGCCCTGACTGATTCGTGGCCCGCCAGGTCGAGGACCTCCGAGACGGTCATGCGACCGGCGACCAGGGCGACCACGCGGTGCGCCAGATCGATCAACGGGTTGACGGAGCCGAGCGATCGGTCGGCGAGTTGCACGCGCAGCTGCTGTCCGGGGTGATGCGCCTCGGAGGAACCGCCCGGCACGGGGATCAGGCTCAGGCCGAAGGCGGCCTGGATGAGCGGTGCGAACTGTTCGATATCAGGGCACATGACCAGGATGTCCCGCGGCTGCAGATCGCCTTGTCCTTCGGCGATCAGCCAGGTGAGGACCTCTCGGAGCACCTCCACCTGGCGTGCGCGGCCGTGACAGGCGTGCACCTGAATGGACAGGTCGCCGCGCGACGTCCGGCGGGTCGGGTCCGGTGCCCGGTTGGCGCGAATGTCGGCCTGCAGCAGGCCGAGCCGATGCTGCGCAGGCTCGTCGTGAGCGTCCGGCTCGTGGTCGATCGTGTTCTCCGCGGTCAGCACGGCCTGCAGTTCGCGGATGTCCCGCCCGAGCGTGGCCAACAGCGGATGTCTGACCTGCTGGGCTGATGTGTCGTCGGCTCGCGCGCCCGCGCTCACCCGCCCCGACAGCTCCGTCCAGAGCTCTGGAGAAGGATGCGGCAGCCACAGATGCACCTGCCGCCTGCGGCCGAGCGCGCGCAGTAGTTCCAGTTCCGATGCGGCGAGCCGTGTGTAGCCGAAGAAGGAGAGCCGTGCGGGCAGGTCGACGTCGGCGATTCCGGACGACAGTTCTTCGACGACCCTGCGGTGGCGCGCGATGACGGACTCGGTCACCTCGCCGCGCGCGAGCACGCGCTCGACCGTGCGCCGCCACAGGATCGGCTGCCACAGGAAGTCCGGCGGCAGTTCTGTCCCCTGACCATCCGTGTCGCGGCCGGCCTCCCAGTCGGCGACCAGGGTGGGTCGTTCACGCGCGTATGAGGCGAACAGTCCGGCGACGCGCCGCGCCACGGCATACCTTCTGGCTTGGCGTGCTCTGCGTTCCCACTCGGCCTTCGGGTCCTCGAGCGCCGGACCCGCCCCGAGATGCCGTGTGAGCGCTTCGAAATGCGCGGTGCCTGTGAGCTCGTCGATGGATTCGAGCGTGGGCCACACGAGCCGGTCGGCATGCCATGGGTCGTCGCGGTCACGGCCGAGCAGCAGGCTGATGAGCGACTGGGGCGCCATCACCTGCAGCCCGGCGCACACCCCGTCGTCGCCGGTGGCCGCGCCGAGCTCGTGGGAGAGCTGCTGCGCGAGCCAGCGCTCGACACCTCGGGCGGGCACGACGACGGCCTCGGCCGAGAACACGTCGGCGGGCTGAGCACGCAGCATGGACGCGAATTCCCGGGCAAGAGCCTCCGGGCGGTCACGGCGGTGCAGTTCGATCCCCACGGGTCGACTGTAACGAAACACCCCCACCCCTGCGGGTCGAGTAGGGCGGAGGTGAGCGAAACCCTGGCTGGTCGAGTAGCGAGCCCCTGGGCGAGC
>CAYPQR010000138.1:0-7281 GCA_964412865.1 uncultured Intrasporangiaceae bacterium | reverse complement strand
CACGTCAGCGCGAGCCCAGCCGCCCGAGCGTGCTCGACCAGGGCGCGGCGGGTGAGCCCCACGCCGGCCGTCGCGTGGGCCGGTAGCCGCGTGGCACACCCCGGCGCCCGATCGCGGCACGATAGGTCGCGACGCCGTCCGTCTCGTGCCGGACCTTGTCCGGATCGGTGGTGACGTCGACCCGATAGAGCCCGAACCGCGGCCGATACGAACCCCATTCGTAGTTGTCGGTGAGACTCCAATAGTTGTAGCCCATGACCGGAATGCCCTCGTCCACGGCGCGCTGCAGATAATAGAGATGGTCGAGCAGGTGGTCGCTGCGGGTGAGCCCGTCGCTGCGCGGCCTACCGTCGTCGGTGCAGACGCCGTTCTCGACGATCCAGATGGGCAGGTGCGGTGCCTTGCGGTGATAGAGCCGCAGGGCATGCAGGAGACCGTCGGGCTGACTCCGGATGCGCCAGAGTGCCCCTGACAGGTCGAACACGACCGTCGGGTTGTCCACGGACAGACCGTAGTAGTAGTCGAGCCCGAGGAAGTCCATGGTGTCGACGGTCAGGTCGAAGAACCAGCGGTCGTCGATCAGATTGAGCGGCGCCGGCATATAGGAAACGTTGCTGGTGACCATTGCCTCCGGGTCGAGCTGTTTGATCATCCGGTATGCGCGGCGGTGTGCCTGCACGAGCCGCTGCTTCATCACCGTGACGTCGCGCCTGCGCAGGCCCCGGTTGCGGCGCTCGAAGTCGACGTAGATGCCCGGCTCGTTGATGGTGATCCAGGTGACGCCGCGCCCGGCGTAGCGTTGCACGACGCGGCGGGCGTGGCCGAGCCACGACTCGACCACGTCGTCCGCGAGCCAGCCGCCTCGATCGGCCAGCCAGCCCGGATATACCCAGTGATCGAGCGTGATCATCGGCGCCAGACCGGCATCGTGCACGGCGTCGATCACGCGGTCGTAGAAGGCGAAGCCGTCGTGGTCGACATCGCCGGGGTTCGGCTCGGTGCGCGCCCATTCGACGGAATACCGGAAAGTGTCGATCCCGAGGCCCTTCGCCCGCGCGACGTCGTCCTCGACGTGGCCGAACCAGTCTGCGGCGTCGCCGATCTCGTCGGAAACGGTCCGGGCATGCTGCTCGCTGTAGCGACGCCAGTTGGAGTCGGGGCTGTGGCCCTCCGACTGAAAGCCGGCCAGAGCCACGCCCCACCTGAAATCCTCGGGCAACGCCGTGACGTCCGGTGTGGGTGGGGTGCGCACGGCTGAGGTGACGAGCGCGGCGCCCAGGGCGCCGAGAGCGAGCTTGAACACAGGGGCCACGTGCGAATCCTCCCGTCGATTGGTCACCGTTGTGGCAACCCTAACCGGATCCGGCGTGCGCCACCTGGATCTCGAGCGCCCGTCCGCGGATGACGAGCAGTCCGTGGCCGGGCCGTGGTCGGTCCAGCGGCCCGACGCGCACGCCGAGGAGGTCGCCGTCGTGGCGGCCGGGCTGGAGCAGCAGACCGGTCTGGGCGCGACGCAGCTCGGGCACGACGCCGCGGAAGACTCCGCTCAGTGCTGCCGCGGCGCCCGCTGCGATCATGACGCCGCCCGTGCCGCGGATGGCGACGGCGTGGCCGAGCAACATCTCCTCGGTCGGCGTCCCGCAGATCCGATCGAGGTCGTCGACCAGCAACGCGCCGTCCTGATGGGCGGCGCACCATCGACCGAGCGCGTCGCGGTCTGCCGGATCGAGCAGCGTGGCACCCGAGGGCAGCCCGTCGGGCCGGTCCGTGCCGACGTATGCCGTGGTCCTCGTGCCGTCGAAGCCCTGGGCGGATGCGACGAGTGCCGTGGTGCGGCCGCTGCGAGGGGGCCCGGCAATGAGAGCGCTCAGGCCGCCCGCTGCCGGCCATGGCCAGCCGACGGTTTCGGCGGCGTCGCCTCCCAGCCCGAGCGGCACCATACCCGCCGAGCAGGGCGACAATTGGCTCGGTTTCACCCGCTGAGGCAGTGCGGCAAAACGTGGCGGCACCGCCGAAGGGGACGCCATCTCCGCGGCCAAGCGCCGGATCTCGTCCGACTGGCCGGCCGTCGATGTCGTGCCACCGACGAGCGCGAACTGGAGCTCGGTCGCGTCGGGCACGATCACTCCGCGCCCGGGCGGCATGGGGTCGGGCACCTGCGCCGGCCGCAGGCCGAGCATGAGCAGATCCGTGTCGTCCGGCATGCGCATCGCGATGCGGGCGGTGAACAGCGCGCTCACGCGGCCACTGCTGAGGGCACGGCCTCCGGTGGCGATCACGGCGATGCCGACGCCGGCCCCGTCCCGGATGACGTGCCCGAGATCGTCCATCAGCCGACCCGTCGTGACGTCGTCACTCAGCTCGGCGAACATCTCCCACCCGTCGATGATCAACAGCAGCCGCGGCAGCGATGAAACATCCCTCAGACCGACGTATTCCGCGTAGCTACCGGCACCCACCGACGCCAGCAGCGTCTGGCGACGTCTCACCTCATCGGTCAGCCAGTCGACGAGCCGGCTGCACCGGCCGGTGTCGTCGCGGCCGATGACGGCGCCGCAGTGAGGGAGGTCGGCAAGGGCGCTGAGCCCGCCTCCGCCATCGAGCACATAGACATGCAACAGGTCCGCGGCGAGCGCCCGGCATGCCTGACAGGCGATGGTGCGCACGGCTGTCGTGCGCCCGCTACGAGGGCCGCCGACGAGAGCGACCTGACCGTCGATGTCGGGCGACCAGGCGGCGGCGGCGACGAGCTGCTCATTCGGCAGGTCCATCAAGGCGACCGGCCAAGAACACGGGCCCGGCGTGACGTCCTGGCCGGTCAGGCTGCGCGCAGCATCCGGGAGGCCGCCCAGATCGACCGTGCCGGGCAGTGGTGGAAGCCAGGGCGATTGCTGCGGAGGGATGTTCCAGCGGTTCGTCGCCGCGATGATCGCCTTGCTCACGCGAACCAGGTCGGTGTCCTGCCCGGCCGGAACCTCGGGCGCCCAGAGGGGCGCGCCGGTGCGGACATCGGCCGGAGCGGCGAGGATCTGGGCGTCGCCGCTCGCGACGCCCCCGACTCGTGCGGTCTGGAAGGCCACCGGTGTCGACCCGCCGGCACGCAGGAGAGCCCTGCCCGGTTGAGCGCTGCTGATCCGGGCGGCGGCCGAGGTGCCGATGACGTCCTGTGAGTCGCTGTCGTCTCGCACGCGCAACGCGATCCGCAGGTTGACGTTGGCCCGGATCTCCGGTGACACGACTCCCGCAGGTCGCTGCGTCGCGAGCACCAGGTGGATGCCGAGAGACCGCCCGACGGTGGCAATCCGCACCAGGCCGCTGATGAAGTCGGGCAACTCCTCGGCCAGCACACGGAATTCGTCAATCACCAGGACGAGGCGCGGCAAGGGCGTGCTCCCGTCGTAGTCACCGATGTCCTTCGCGCCGTTGTCGGCTAACAGCTTCTCCCGGCGACGCAGTTCCGCCTCCAGACTCGTGAGGGCGCGCGAGGTCAGGTGTCCGTCGAGGTCGGTGACGAGGCCGACCGTGTGTGGTAGTCGAGCACAGTCCTTGAACGCGGCCCCGCCCTTGTAGTCCACGAGGACGAACACCACCTGGTCGGGGCGATTGCCGCAGGCCAGCGACATGATCAGTGTCTGCAGCAGTTCCGACTTGCCTGCGCCGGTCGTGCCGGCGATCAGGGCATGAGGTCCGTCCGTGGCGATGTCGACGGTCATCGGGCCACTCTCGGCGACCCCGAGATCGACTCGCATGTCGGCGCTTCCGGCACGCCAAGAGCGGGCGATGGCCTCGGGGTTGCAGAGGTCGACGTCATCGGTGGCCTTGCGCCACGAGACGAGATCCAGCGTGTCGGGCAGTGCCGCCTGCCCGGGAGGCGGCAGGGCATCGCGTAGCCGCATGAGTTGGTGCATCGTCCCTGTCAGCAGGGGCACGGACGGGAGGTCCGGGGTCGTCGCATACCGGTCGTCGGTGGTGACCATGACACGGTGCCGGTCTTCGGCTTCGATCACGGCAGTGCACGTCGTCGGCAGCTCCGCGCGGTGCTCGGCGATTGCGACGACGGTGATCCCGTGATCGGCGGCGTGCTGGACGAGGTCGGTGACGGCGCCCGATGCCGTGCAGCAATCGGCGGTGTCGAGGATGACGACCGTGTGTGGCGCGATGTCGGCGCCCGGACCATGGTGCCCTGAGCGGCTATGGAGCCTCGTCCTGAGTCGCTGCAGTTCGGGCGAGTCGGGTTCGGCGACGAGGATCTGCGCGGCGTTGCCGGCGCTCAGATGAGGCAGACCATGGCTCCACGCCCACCGATGCGCGCGTTGCCGGTCATCGCACAGGATGAGCAATCGTGTGGCGAGCGGTGTGTGCAACGCCCCCAGTTGCATGATGAGAGAGGCGAGTAGGGCATCGGCGACCTCCGGCGAGCCGCATACCCCGGTCACTCGGTGGTCGCGGAGTGAAACGGTGACTGGGCAGCCTTCGAGTCGCGGATGCTCGTCGACGCCGTCGGACCGTATGGTGCAGGCGCTCTCGACCACACCCGTGCCGATGCGCCAGGTGAGGTAGTCGGGGTGGGCCGGCTCCCGATGCCACAGCAGCTCGCTCCGGTCTCTCACAGCTTGTGCGAGCTCGGTCAGTGTCGGGGCGCCGGCGCGGCGCGAGCCGAGTTCGGCCTTCAGCATCGCGGCCTTCTGTGTCACGAAGGCCGCTTGATTCCGGGCAAACTCACGGTCCTGAGAGCGTCCACCCGGCGTGCCGCTTCGGCGTTCGGTCAGGTGCTGCCCCAGCACCATCGCCGGGCTGAGTAGGGCGAACATCAAGAACATGGTGTTGCGGAAGACGAGGACCATGGCCAGGGCGAGAACGAGTGGGAGGAGGATCATCGCCCAGGGCACCGGTCGAGTTGTCGGTTCCTGTGGTCGGCGCGGGGCATCGATCGTGCGGGGTGGCAGCGGATACGTACGACGTGGGGATCGGCGCACGAGAATGTGTCCGTGCCCGTCGTATTCGGGTGGGGCTGTTGCCGGGGTCACCCTCGTCAGCATCAGGGTTGATCGGCCGACGCGAATGCGGGTGCCGACGCGCAGTGTGGTCGCGTGTTGGGCCGAGATGGGTTGTCCGGCGGCGCGGGTGCCGTTGGTCGACCCACAGTCGGTGATGCTGGTCGTGCCCTGGTCTTGCACCACGACGCAGTGGCGGCGTGAAACCTCCGGATCCGTCAGTCGCAGAGCGCATCCGGGTTCGCGGCCGATGATCGCCTCGCCCCTGTCGATGATGCAGCGGAGCCCGGTGTCGGGCCCTTCGGTGACGACGAGCTCGAGCAGCCTGGTGGCGGTGGGTGGGGCTGGATCGGCGGTGATGACGGCGCCGTGGAGCAGGGGTGGTGCCCCGACCGCCGTGTTCGGCGCGATCGGCGTGCGGTCCGCATACGCGGCGTCGGGGATGTGGAACCCGGCTCGGGCGAGTGTGATTCGTGCTTCGAGCCAAGGCGTGCCGGGTGGACAGCGCACCCATACCGCGGTCATCTCGCCGCTCCCTGCGTCTGCCAGATCGAGACGAATCTCGACCGGCCCCGAATCAGAACTGATGCTCACGCATCGCAGTATGCGGTGAGGCAGAGGCCGGATCCGGCCGGCGGTCGCTCATCTGTGGAAAGCTCGCGCGGACCTCTTGGCGAGCGGGAAGTTGTCCACATGAGCGTCGGCGAACTGTCAGGTCGGACCCCACCGTCGTGGTTCGGCTGACGAGCGAGCGGCCGGCGCGACAATGTCGAGGGGCTGAGACGGCCCCCTGAGCGGTGTCGTCAGCCATCGTTCGAGGCGCATCCTGGGAGGCGAGTCGGCATACCGTGTGCGCACGAGCGATAGGCTGTCGAGGCTCACGGTGACGCGCCTCACTCGGCGCCGCTCGCTGACCCAGTCGATCAGGGCGTGGGGTTGCCGGATCGGCCCGGTGAAATGAATCAGGTTGATGTAGGTGAGGTCTCGGTGGCCGAACTGTCTTTCGTACGAGCCACTGTCGCCCAGTGCTGCGTCGAGGGCGTCCATCAGGCGCCAGACGCTCTCGTCTTGCGGAAGCAGCTGTGCCATCACGGTGCCGGGCGAGAGCGTCAGTCCGGTGAACTGCATCGTGATCGGCGGGAACTGCGCGGCGATCCGCGCCATTACCGCAGCGGTCGACACAGCCAGTGCGTCATCCGGCCGCGCGGCCTCCCGGTATGGCTCCATCGCGCGAATCGTGACGTGGCACGCGTCCGGGTGGCCGGTGCGGAAGTGATCGGGGCCGGTGAACTCGACCACTTTGTCGGTCAACTGGTCGAGCATCTCCGCGAGGCCTGCCGGGACGTCAGCCACGACGGTCATCGGCCAGCGGCCACCGTCCACGGGGACCGAGTCGAGCCGATGGCGGCCCTCGTGGATCTGCGCGCTTGCGGATTCGAAGAGTTCGTCGAACTTCGATTGCACCCCGGCCACGCGTCCTGACACTATCGAAGGACCCGCGCGTGTGCTGCAGATCGGGCGCGCAAGATCCTGGGCTCGTCGATATTCAGCGACGCGTCATGCGCAGATGCCACGCCTCGGGGCCCTGGGTGAGGTATTCCACCTCGATGTCGACCCCTTCGATTGCTGCGACCTGGGCGAGCAGCGGCTTGGGGTCGTGCGATGCGATCAGGATCAGACCCCGGCCCGGCTGGAGGGTCACCAGCGCACCGATCACCGCGCCGTGGCGCAGTTCGTGCGGGATGACGCGCGTGTCCAGCTCCGGCATACCGGCGGAGTCGGAGCAGCCGCATCCGCAGCTGTGGTTGGTTTCGGTGATCGGCAGTTCGGTGGTCATGTCGGTCCTCGGGTGGTTGCGGCCAATTAATCCAAGATTGTATGGGAAAACTACTCCCTCCGGTCGGGTCCGGATCAACCGGGTGTTCCTGGACCCGCGCGCCGGGGCGCTGCCCTGTGGAAAACCCGGTGGGTGTGCGCAGAGGTGATGCCAGACTTCCTCCAGCAAGCATTCAGCGCAAGGTAAGAAGTTCCCCAAGTTCAGGTCAAGTCTCGTACAGGGGGTCCCGGAGTCGATTTGATGCTGGGGCGCCTCGGGGATGTCACATCAACGGCAGGAGGAGCATGACCGCAGACGGAATTCAGCTCGTCGAGGATGAGGTGCGCGAGCTCATCCGCAGGCAGCGGCTGGATCCCGACGAGGACCAGAGTGTGCTGCACACGCTGGTGCGCGATGTCGTGGACGACTACGAGGAGAGAAGCCTTCGTGGTGGCCTGACGCCGCTGGGTG